>CAZDNU010000141.1:0-3773 GCA_964506865.1 uncultured Fusobacteriales bacterium
GACTGATCTAGGGGCTGCTATTGCAGGTGGAATGGGACTAGCTGCTGGAGCTAATCTAAATCCAGAAAAAGCCTTTCCTTCAATGTTTGAACCAATCCATGGCTCAGCTCCTGATATAGCTGGCAAAGGGATTGCTAATCCATTAGCATCTATATGGTCTGTAAGTCAAATGCTTGACTTCTTTGGACATGAAGACTGGGGAAAAACTGTTTTAGACAAAATAGAGCAATTAATGGTAGAGAAAAAAGCACTTACCCCTGACATGGGCGGAAATGCTAAGACTAATGAAGTCGGAGACGCTCTAATAGAGTTACTTGGAAAATAAACTTGAGCTTGCATGAGGATTTTAAATATAAATTTACTACAGAACAAGGGGCTACAAACCCCTTGTTCTGTAGTAAAAAAAACATTGATAAAATTTCAAGAACTAAATGAATTTGCAAATGTTTTAGCCTAATTAAAAAGGAGTTGTTTATGAGGAAAATATTAATTTCTGTTATTATATTTTTATTCGCACTTGCATGTACGAATAATGAAAAAAAAGTTGAAATTTCCCCCAAAAAGTTTGATAATGGATTGTGGGGATATGTAGATTCCGAAGACAATCCGCTGATATTTCCTAAATATACAGTAGCTAAGCAACATAACCAAGCTGGATTTGCCCTGGTTACCGATATTCGTGGAGATTGGTACTACATAACCAAAAACGGTGGACGAGAAGTTTTTCAACCTTATGTAATAGATAATAGCGTAGATGAAGTTCAAGAAGGTCTTTATAGATTTCGACAAAAAGGAAAAGTCGGGTTTTTTCATGAAAATGGAAAGGTAGCAATTCGAGCAAAGTTTGAATATGCGTCTAGATTTAAAAATGGATATGCACTAATTGCAGAGGACTTTGTTTTGAAGAAAAACGGGGAATACACAGAGATTAGTAATGGAAAATGGGGATATATCAATAAAAAAGGAAAGATAGTTGTAAAACCAAAATACGAATCTGCAAGTTTATTTAATAAAAATGGCCAAGCGGAAGTTAGGTTAAATGGTGAGAATTTTCTAATTAATACAAAAGGAGAAGAAAATTTTGTTAAATAAATTAATAAAGTGTAAAAGAATAGACCGAGAAGGTTTAATAAATTCTTATATTAAAACAAATTAATTGGTTTCGTAAAATAAATCTTGAATTATTAATTATTATGTGCTAAAATTAATTAGTTTCAAAAGTAAACAAAAAATCCCAATATCAGTTATATCATTTCTAGAACATAAGATAATCAAAATTATTTATGAATATTGACTTTAAAAGTCAATGTGAATGAAGAAAATTTAAATTTACAATGAAAGTAGGTAGTAAAGATGTTAAATAAAAATAATTTGAAAATATTTTTTTTGTTAGCGATAATTTTAATAACTTCTACAGCATGCAAAAAGACGAGAAAAAAAGAAGATAGCTCTAAAGTTAGAATTATAGAAAAAGAGGAAATAACTACTAGTAAGGCAGCTATTGAAACTACAAAAGATAGTGCTCATTACGAAAAAAAAAATAAAATAGATGAAGACAAGTTTATAAAACAAGAAAATTTCTTAAAAAAAATTGAATTACAAAATCTTAACGCAGATTTTCTTCTTGATGAAAATGAAATATCCGCTAACCTGATTATGGACAGTGAACAAATAAACTCATTTAACAAGAAAAATTTTGAAATTGCAGACATGCTATATGATTTAGAATTATATCCTAGCAATATTTCGCGATCAGATCTAGTAGAGATAATAAAATCAAGGAGTATAGTTTCCAAAAGTCCACGATATAAAAAAGATGGAAAGGCTTTTTTGCGAAATGAATATGATGATTTTATAGAAAATATAAATTATAGCAAAATACCTGAAAATGTAAGAGTGAAATATGCAATGACAACTAATAGAACTATTATGCGTAGTTTTCCAACTAATATGCAAGCCGCATCAAAGCCAGGAAATATTGAATTTGATAGATTTACAGAAACAGCGGTATATCCTGCAGAACCACTACTTGTCTTGCATGAAAGCCGAGATAAAAAATGGTATTTTGTGCAGATGTACAACTACAATGGGTGGGTAAAAGCAGAAGATATTGCTTTTGCTGAAAAAAGTAATATTTTTGAATATACACATGCAGAAAATTTTGCAGTTATTACAGAGCCCAAAACAAATATCACATATATAAATGAGGGTAAATCTCAAAATGTAAATATTGATATGGGAACTAAGCTTGCCATTGAAGCAAATGCACAGACCGATAAGTATATATTGGTGAAATTACCTGTAAGAAAACAAGATGGTAATCTTGTCTTCAAAAATATAAACATTGAGCAAGACAAATTGAATTTGGGCTACTTAAAATACAACCTTAATAATATAATAAAGCAAAGTTTTAAATTTGCAGGAGAAACCTATGGTTGGGGCGGACTTAATTTATCAAGAGACTGTTCAGCATTTATAATGGATGTTTTTAGAACTTTTGGCCTAAAGCTTCCACGAAATTCATTTGAACAAGGAAAACATTCGCTTGGGAATGCAGTAAATTTTTCGAAAAATGAAAGTATAGCAAGTCGAAAGAAAAAAATGGATAAATTATCACCTGGTGCGGCTTTATATATGCCAGGACATGTAATGCTTTATCTTGGAAAAAACAATAATAACTATTATGTAATACACTCGTTTACTGGTTACTATGAAAATGGGCAATATATAGATATGATGCGAGTAGGAGTAACTGATTTGGATATAAAATCCTATAATGGTAAGTCCTATTTGGAAAGAATTTATGCGGCAAAACAGTTTAACATAAATTAGAATTTTAAGGAGGTCAAATAATGAAAAAAAATCTGACAATTATTTTACTAGTATTGTCTTTAGTCTTGTCTTTAAGTGCATGTAGAAAGACAAAGAAAGAACAAGAAAAACCTGTAGCACAAAAAGTAGAAAAACCTGTAGAAGAAGTAAAAACGCCGGAACCGGTTGCGGAAGAAGAGTCCGAGGCTATTGTTCTCGAAATACCAGAAGAAGAACCAGAAGAAGAATTAGAAGAAATAGAAGAACCGGAAAAGGTAATAGAACCTGTAATCGAAAAAGAACCAACTACAGATGATGTAGAATACTGGGAAGCGAAGTATGATGATGTAGTCTTGGATGAAATCTTGATGATGCAAGATGAAATAGAAGAGTTTAATATCAGAAATATAGCGAATTCTATTCCATTGGTAAATTTAAAAGACGAAAAAACTGTTTTAACTAAAGCAGAACTTATAAAAATGATAAAATCAATTAGTAAACCTAGCAAAAGTACAAGATATGATGAAGCTGGAAATCCAGTAGGCGAAGCTTTTTATAATGATCTTGAAGATCAACTAAATTTAGATGCTATTCAAGATTTAAATGAAAGTAAATATGCAATTTGTACTAACAGAACTATTTTGCGAACTTATCCAACTAGTGATAAAATATCAAAAGAGCCTGGAAAATTAGAATTTGATAGGTTTGCTGAAACAGCGGTATATCCTGCAGAACCTTTATTGGTGCGAGCAGTTAGTGAAAATGGAGATTGGTATTTTGTGCAAATGTATAACTATATTGGGTGGATAAAAGCAAGTGATATAGCTTTCACTACACGAGATACTATGTTTGATTTTGCATCAAAATCACCATTTATAGTAGTTACTGCTGATAAATTATCTATAGAGTTGGATGATGATAAAACAGTAGAATTTCCAATGGGTGTTAGATTACCTCTTTCT
>CAZDNU010000142.1:0-4494 GCA_964506865.1 uncultured Fusobacteriales bacterium
ATGATTGTGTCATTGAGAGTCCTCCTAGGCGGACAAAGCAATCCCGTTGAGATTAACGCCCTAAAGCTCTAACGTTCTATTTCCTAGTCAGTTGAGGTAAAATAGGGGTATGGCAAATCAATTTAAGACCCACCTATATAAAATATTAGAAAAAGATTCTCGTTTATGGAACGAAGAAACAAAAGAATTCAACGAAACTCTTTTGAAAGACTTAATTGATAAGTTGGATGAAAAAATTATTGAATTATTACTAGATGACAAAGAAACCAAAGAAAAATTTTTTGTCAAAATGAAAGATGTTTATGTTCTCAAGCAAAGTGAATTAAAGTTTTTTATTGATGAAAACAAACTAGATAATTCGTATACTCAATACCAAAACAAAATTGGTATACGTATAGGTAATAAACTGCTTAGCGAAAGGGACGAAGTTGTTCTTAATTGGCCTTTTAAGGATTGTGTTCTGGAAGGTGGAATGACGAAAGAAGATCAAAAAAGAAATGAAATATTTTTTAATGAAGTTTTAGCAAAAGACGAAATTGACCGATTATATGAGCCAAAAGTATTGGTAAACTGGCAAAGATATAATAAAGATGGAGGAGAAAAGGTGAAAGAATTAAAAAGAGATGAAAATGGCACGATTAAAGAAAATTTAATTATCAAGGGTAATAATTTACTAGCACTTGCTTCTCTCAAAAAAGAATTTGCCGGAAAAGTAAAGCTGATTTATATTGATCCGCCGTATAATACTGGTAATGATGGATTTAAATATAATGATAATTTCAATCACTCCACTTGGTTGACTTTTATGAAAAATAGGCTAGAGGTAGCAAAGGAATTATTGAGAGATGATGGAGTTATTTTTGTGCAATGTGATGATAATGAACAAGCTTATTTGAAGGTTTTGATGGATGATATTGAAAAGTTGAAATTTATAAACTGCATAACAGTTAAAATGAATGAATCAAAAGGATTAAAAAATGCACATATAGAAAAGAGACTACCAAAAAGTAAAGAATATATTTTAATTTATTCAAAAAATAACTTCTTATTTAATCCTCAAAAAATTGAAAAAGATAAAGAAGAATTGCTTGGTTATATAAAATATTACAATAAACAAATTATAAATTTTGAAAAGGATATTTCTTTATGGAAAATAGAAAATTTTTCAGAACCTATTGAAAATAGAATTTCAAATGCCGAAAAATTAATTTATTTAGTAAAACCTGATAATGATATAAAAATTCATTTAGAAGAAAATACTTTTGGTAAGATTATAAACAGTAGAGGAGTTGAAAATTATTATTTCAATGATGGTAGAAATATTTTAAAAGTTTTATTTTTAGGTCAGAATTTACATAAATATATTGGAGATCTTTGGCTTGATATTTCCACAATAAATATAAACAAAGAAGGAGGTATGCAAGTTTTTTCAAATGGACAAAAACCAGAAAAACTACTTCAAAGAATTATTGAAATGAGTACAGAAAAAGAAGATATCGTCCTTGACTATCACCTTGGAAGTGGCACAACCTGTGCAGTCGCTCACAAAAAGGGAAGACAATATATTGGAATTGAACAGCTTGATTATGGAGAAAATGATAGCGTAATAAGGATTCAAAATGTTATCAACGGTGATCAATCAGGCATTAGTAAATCAGTAAATTGGAAAGATGGAGGGGATTTTGTTTATGTTGAACTAGCAAAATGGAATGAAGAAGCCAAAAAGAAAATATTAAAAACAAAAAATTTAGATGAACTAGAAAAATTATTTGGTGAATTATATGAACAATATTTTTTAAATTACAATGTTAAAACTACAAAAATCTTTAAAGAAAAAATACTTCAGGAAGAAGAATTTAAAAAACTTAGTTTAGACGAGCAAAAATCTTTGTTCATAGAAATGTTAGATATGAATCAAATGTATGTAAACTTTACTGAAAGATCAGATAAAAAATATAACATATCAAAAGAAGATATTGCTTTGAGTGAACAATTTTATAATACAACAAAATAAATATGGACGAACATAATTACTTATTTGAAGATATAAAAGATAGAGCTTTTGATTTAGGTATATCAAAACCAGAAATACCTACCTATATCACCGATAATTTGAAATATGATTTTTGGTTATGGCAGACAAAAGCATTGGAAAATCTTATAATTTTTGAAAAAATAAAAGAGAAGGAAGAATCTGTCGAACCTATACACTTGATGTTTAATATGGCTACCGGCACAGGGAAAACCATGATGATGGCTGCTTTGATTTTGTATTACCACAAAAAAGGTCGTAATCATTTCATTTTCTTTGTTAACCAAAATAACATTGTTGACAAGACAGAAAATAACTTTATAAACAAAGATCACATTAAATATTTATTTAGACAAAATATCGTCATTGACGATAAAATTATCAATATTCGTAAAGTCGATACTTTTGATGAAGTCGACGATATACAAATAAAGTTTACTTCAATTCATAAATTACATAATGCAGTTTATTTAACACGGGAAAATTCAGTTACCTTAGAAGATCTCCAGAAAAGAGATCTAATAATGATTGGTGATGAAGCCCATCATTTTAATGCTACAACTATTAGAAATGGACAAATGAATTTAAATTTACCAGAAGAATTAAAAGAAAACGCCAGTGAATCTGATATTGAAAAGAGCTGGGAGGACACTGTCTTAAATAAAATTTTAAGAAAAGGCAAAAACAAACAGGATATAGAAAATAGAAATGTATTACTCGAATTTACTGCAACAATACCAAAAAACACAGATGTAATTGAAAAATATCGCACAAAAACTATTTATAAATTTGAACTAGTTGATTTTCTAAAAGCTGGATATACTAAAGAAATAAATCTAGTCTCTACTTCTTTAAAAAAGAAAGAAAAAATTTTGCTTGCTTTACTCTTTAATTGGTATCGTCATCAAATTGCTCTAAAAAATGATATTATCAATTTTAAACCAGTCATTCTTTTTAGAAGTAAACTAATTGAAGAATCAAAAAAAGATTATAAATATTTTTTAACACTTATTTCTGATTTAAAACCCACAGATTTTAATTTTTTGGAAAATATAAAAAATAATATTAAAGAAGATCAGTCAAGTTCATTTAAGGTTTATGAGCAAGGCAAGAGCCGAATTAGTCAAATGCTCGGGTTTATTAAAGATGAAAAAATAAAAAGTGATAATATTGTAAGTTTTATCAAAAATGAATTTGCTGAAAGAAATTGCATAATAACTAACTCAAAAGATAATAAAGCCACTACGAAAGAAAAAACTAACGAAGAACAAGAACAACTATTAAACAGTTTAGAGGATAAAAATAACCATATTCGTGCAATTTTTACCGTTAAACGATTAACCGAAGGATGGGATGTATTAAATCTTTTTGATATTGTTCGACTTTATGAGGGTCGGGATGAGAGTCATCAAAACGGACAAAGAGTTGCTGGGCAAACGACAGTTCAGGAAATACAGTTAATTGGACGTGGAGTAAGATATTTTCCTTTTAGTTATAACGAACATGAAAGAAATAAAAGAAAATTCGATAATGATTTAGAAAATCCAATGAGAGTATTAGAGGAATTTTATTATCACAGTGACGATGATCATAGATATTTAGACGAACTAAAACGAGAACTTAAAAATAAAGGATTTATTCAGGATAATAGAATTAATAAAAAATTTGGCTTAAAAGATGATTTCAAAAAAAGTAAATTCTTTAAAGAAATTAAAATTTGGAAAAATGAAAAAATAGACAATCCGGAAAGAAGAAAATTAACACTAAGTGAATTAGCAAAAGATTTTATTTTTGAATTTAAAACAAGCGAATTCATAATGAAAGAGCAACAAGTTGTTTTGGGTCAAGAAACAGATGAAGTATTTGCTGAAATAATAGAAAATGACAGAAAAACAATATCTACAAAATTTAGCGATTTTGAAAAACACATTGTAGCAAAAGCCATAAATATAAAAGCTACAAAAGACCTGTCTCTTTTGAGATTTGATAATTTACAAAAAGAATTGAATGTAAATAGTGTCGATGAACTTTTTTCTGATAAATTCATTGGAAATTTTAAAATCAACATAATTACTTCAAAAGACAAAAACGACATAGGGGATATTAGTAATGAAGAAAAATTGGATCTATTATTAGCTTTTTTCGATATGTTTATCGGAAAACTCAATGAAATCTCAAATCCATACAAAGGTACGGCTAAATTTGAGCCATTTTCTTTTGCGGATTTGTTTGGGGAAGACAAAGAAAAAAGCGTAGTTATTGATGCCGACAGTAAAAATCTAGAAACTGAATTGTTAAATCATAAGTGGTATATACTAAATGGTTTTAACGGAACAAGTGAAGAAAGAGAACTGATTGAATTTCTAAAAAGTAGAATTGGTAACCTAGAAAAAAAATATAAAGAGGTATATCTACTTCGTAATGAAGAAATATACAAAATTTATGATTTTGAACAAGGTCGC
>CAZDNU010000143.1:0-4535 GCA_964506865.1 uncultured Fusobacteriales bacterium
TGATCTATTGGAAATAATAGAAGCTAAATTGGAAATAGGTGAGAAACCATGCTAAATATGATTGATTTAAGCGAAGGGGACATAAATATTAGCAAAGAAAGAGAAAGATGGCAAAATGAAAATCTGTGTGATACTACGAAAAAGTTGCTAAAAGAAGATGAAAAATATTTCTTACATCAATCTCTATCAAGTCCTTGTTTAAATGTAATAAAAGCAAGTGTTGGAACATATTTGAAAGATATGCAGGATAATTTAATAATGGACTTTCATGGGAATAACTTACATCAGCTTGGTTTTAATAATGAAAAAATAATTAAAGCGATAAAAGAAACAATGGATATATTACCATTTTCTACAAGAAGGTATACAAATGAATATGCGATAGATTTAGCAAAAAAAATGTCGGAATTAAGTCCTGGAAATTTGAACAAAGTTTTATTTGCACCTGGAGCGACTTCGGCAATAGGAATGGCAATAAAGTTAGCAAGATTGGTAAGCAAAAAGTTTAATACAATCTCAATGTGGGATTCGTTTCATGGCGCATCATTAGATGCAATATCCATTGGCGGAGAGAGCTTTTTTCGAAATGGAATGGGTCCTTTATTGAGTGGCGCAGAACATACAATTCCTTATAATTCTTATAGAACTGTATTTACCTGTGAAAAAGATTATGACTTGAGACTGCTTGAGATATTGGAATATACCCTAGAAAAACAAGGTGAGACGGCAGCGGTGATTTTAGAAACTATTCGAAATACAGATGTACAAATTCCTACAAAAAGGTATATGCAAGGTATAAGAAAATTATGTGACAAATATAATGCACTTTTGATATTGGATGAGACAGCAATAGCGTTTGGAAGAACCGGGAAAATGTTTGCATTTGAGCATTTTGAAATTATCCCGGATATGTTTATAGTAGGCAAAGGTTTTGGTGGAGGAGTATTTCCATTTGCAGGACTAATATCAAGAGATACATATAATATAGGCAAAGACAAAGCTTTAGGACATTATACTCATGAAAAATCACCAATTGGAAGTGTGGCGGCTCTTAAGACGATAGAGTATATTGAAGAAGAAAATTTATTGGAGGAAGTAAACGAAAAAAGTGAATATGTAAAAACTAAACTAGATTATTTAGAAAAAAATTATGAATTGGTAGGAGATATAAGGATTATAGGATTGCTTTTTGCAATAGAGCTTGTAAAAGACCGTATAAATAAGGATAGAGCAGTAGAAGAAGCAGAGAAAGTAATGTATATATCTTTAGAAAAAGGTCTAAGCTTTAAAGTTTCTAAAGGAAATGTATTAACATTATCGCCACCTTTGACAATAAGCTATCAAGAAATAGATAAGGCGTTTGATATATTAGAAGAGGCACTAAAGGAGGTAAGTTGATTGAATAATTTAAGTATAGAACAAATACCGGATAATGAATATTATTTATTGACTCCAGGACCGTTATCCACTTCAAAATCGGTCAGAGCAGCTATGTTAAAAGATTGGTGTACATGGGATGAAGAGTATAAGCAATTGGTACAAGGTATCAGAGAAAAGTTACTTGAAATGGCAAAAGTATCAAAAGATAAATATACAACAGTCTTAATGCAAGGAAGCGGGACTTTTTCGGTAGAAGCAGTAATTGGAACGGCTATAGGTAAAGATGAAAAATTACTTATACTTGAAAATGGAGCATATGGTGCAAGGATAAGTGAAATAGCAAAGAGGCTCAATATTGATACTTGTGCAATAAAAAATGATGAAACTTTAACGATTGACTTGGAAGCATTGGAAGAAATGCTATCAAAAGATAAGGCGATAACACATGTGGCTGTAGTACATGTAGAAACGACAACTGGGATGCTAAATCCGATTGATAAAATAGGGAAAATAGTGAATAAGTATAACAAAACTTATATAGTAGATTCTATGAGTGGATTTGCAGGAATACATTTTGATATAGAACAAATAGATATAGATTTCATGATAAGTAGCGCCAACAAATGTATTCAGGGAGTACCAGGATTTGGGTTTATAATAACAAAACGAGAAAGTATGAAAAAGTGTAAAGGCAAGGCTAAATCTTTATCGTTGGATCTATATGATCAGTGGAAAGTGATGGAAGAACAAAGTGGAAAATGGAGGTATACTTCTCCAACTCATACAGTAAGGGCTTTTTATCAAGCTTTGATAGAACTAGAAGCAGAAGGAGGAGTTGTTGCAAGAGAAGCTAGATATAAAAAAAATCATAAATTATTAATAGAAGGAATGGAAAAATTAGGTTTTGAACCAATATTACAAAAAAAAGATATGTCACCTATAATAAGCTCATTCTATTCTCCAAAATATAAAGAATATAGTTTTGAAAAATTTTATAATCTATTAAAAAAAGAGGGCTTTGTAATTTATCCAGGAAAAGTAACAGATATAGATAGCTTTAGAATAGGAAATATAGGAGAGGTTTATCCTTGTGATATAGAAAGGCTAATAAAAAAGATAGGAGAGATTATATTTTGGAAATGAAAAATATAGCTATTGGTAAAATGTTGCGAGAAGAAAGACAAGAGAAAATATTAAACTTATTGGATGAAAAAGCTAGAGTGTATGTAAATAAACTAGCGGTATACTTTCAAGTAACAATGGAGACAATTAGACGAGATTTGGATTATTTGGAAAAGTATGGGAAATTAAAAAAAGTCCATGGTGGAGCAATTAAAGTGGCTTATAAAGATTACGAGCCTATATTTATAGAACGTGTTAAAAAGAATTATGAGGAAAAAAAAGTAATAGGACGCTTAGCATCTAAATTTATAAAAGATAATGAAATAATAGGCATAGATTTAGGGACAACAACACTACAGATAATAAATCACTTGAGTGATAAAAAAAATCTAACAATAGTAACACATTCAATTCCTGTTTTAAATACTTTAGTTCAGATGAAAGAAAAGTATAACTTTGACGTAAAAGTAATATTTGTAGGAGGTGAATTTGATATTGACTTGATGTTTTCTAAAGGAAGTATGGCTCTAAAACATCTTGGGAAATTTTATTTTGACAAAGTATTTGTAGCATGTGGTGGAATTTCTTTAGAAAAAGGGATAACAGATAATAACATTGAAGGTGTAGAGATGACGAAGCAGTATATATATAATGCAAAAGAAGCTTTTGTGCTGGCTGATTATTCCAAAATAAATGTAAAAAACTTTTATAAAGTATGTGAATTGAGAAATATAACGGGAATAATTTCTAATAAAAAATATCCTGATAACTGGAAAATTAAAATTTGCAAAGAAAAAATAATTTGGACTTATTTATAATTAAGGGCAGCTTTTTTGAATATAAAGTTAATGAATAGAAAAATAAAAACACTGTAAAATAAAAACACTGTAAAATAGTTATATATATAGTCAGCAAGATTTTCTAAATAATATATTATAACCCTGAAGAGATTATATTCTTTAGGGCTTTTTTATTAATAATTTTTATAATGGAATTCTTTACTTCAAATATATTTTTTTCAGACATTTTTTTTAATTCTCGAAAAAATGATGATCTTGAAACATTTATATATTCTGCCCAATCTTTTTTTGAAAAGGGAAGAGTTATTTTATCATTTTCATTTTTTTGCATATATAATAGATAAAAAGCTATTCTTTCCTCAATCCGAGAATATGACAAAAGTTCAATTTTTTTATAAAAAAATAGCATTTGTTTCGAATTATTAGTTAGATAATTCTTTAGAATGATATCATTTTTTAAAATCAGTTTAAAATAAATATCTCTACCTATAAACAAAATTTTTGTATCTTCTTTAAATAATGCATTCGATGTAGTTATATTTTTGGAAGGAAAATCACATCCTATTCCAAATACATCCCCTTGCATTTTTAAAGAAACAAGGATACTTTTCCCATTTTCCATTATTATATTCATTTGAATTTTCCCGGAAAGAATAATTCCAATAAAATTTATTTTATCGTCAACATTAAAAATGATATCATTTTTTTTGAATTTTCTAATATCACTTGGGCTAATTTTTAATAATTGAGTTAATTTAGTAATATTTATATTTTGAAAAAGTATGCTCTTACTTAATAATTCAAATGTTTTTTGCATAGTCGATCTCCTTGCATGGTATATTTAGATTTTTTTTAAAGAAATCTATAAAACTTTCATTTTTTTAAATTTCAAAAGAAATTCTATTAAATCTATCAATATCAGATAATTTTTAAAATATTTCTGGTAAAAAACTATTTGTAATAAATTATTAAAAAAAGTATCTATAGCAACTGTAAAAATAAATGGGTTCCTGTATAATGGTTTGAAATACAAAACAAATAATGTACTTAATTATTGTATATCAAACAATAAAAAAAGTCAAGCGGAGGTTTTAAAATATGATAAAAATTAAAGATTTTCACTTTAAACGTAGAAGTAACTTAATTTTAAAAAATATTGAATTTTCAGCTGAAAAAGGTCAAATAATTTCATTATTAGGACCGAATGGAGCGGGAAAATCAACTCTTTTGAAA
>CAZDNU010000144.1:0-5242 GCA_964506865.1 uncultured Fusobacteriales bacterium
ATAAAAATGCGACTGAACTTATATGAGATAAAAGTAGATAAAAAAATAAGAAGACGATATTATTATAATCCAAATATTGATGCCAATCTTTTTGCAAGAAACTTAAAAAGAGTAAATAATATAAGATTTTATGATTCTCAAGACCTGATATGGGCAGAAATACCGGATTTGGATTTGAAATTTCTTCCTGATTTATTAGAAGAATATTATAAAGATGAGGAAATAGACGATGATGTAGATGAAACTCTATTTATAAAAGTATTATACGATTATATACACAAGTTATTTTTGGACAATGGATATTTCCCAAAAGGGAAAAACACTTATTTTTCAAATAATGATAGATTTGAATTGAAAAGTAATAAAGAGGTAGTGTGTGTAGAGGGATATAAATTGAAAATATATAATTTGAAAAATAAATATTACCTTAGTATACGACAAGTATTTACTACAATATCCAAGCAAACATGTAATTTTTCTAGTATAAAAAGCGCCTATGTATTCAATATAATATCAGGGAGAAGTTTTGCGTATGTGTCAGGAAAAGATGATTCTGTGATAATAGAGATAAAAGGTAAAGGCAATAAATTAGTCCAATATCCTGAAAACTATTTTTTTAATTATAATTCTAATGAAGCAAAGAATTTTGGATTTTCGATGGAAATACGCAAGCTGCACAAAGAGAAAAAGCAAAACAACTTTGACGAAATGAAAACTAAATTATCATTTCTAGAAAAAATAGTTTCCTTTGATGATGAGTATATACTTCAAAACCAAGAAAAGACTAAAATGTTAGCAAATTATATATTTGGAAAGGGTAAATCAACAGAAATGAAAGATATTTTTAGGCTTTCAGGTTTAAATATTCCAAAAGAGATAAATCTGATGTTTTTCTTTAATTCAAATGAGCAATTTTTAAAAAATAAGTATACAATGAAAGAAATATTTGCAAGTAAGAGTTCTATATTTTTTAGAGCATTAAAAAAGCTAGGAATCGAGAAAATAAATTTCATAAAAAATCCACGAAACGGAAAATCTATTTTTATATATGACGTAAACACATATGAGATAGAAGAGTGTGACCGTAAGACGATAGAAGATTTTGAAAAAGATATAACTAGTATAGGAGTAATAATATTGGATGAATATATAGGAGATATTGACCCAATGATAAAAAAATTTCCTAGAAATATTATAATGCAGCCTGTATTATTAGAAAGTTTGGTCGATATCAAAGCTTATATAATTAATAGTTTTGCCTATAAGATATTAAATTTTGTACCTGAGATAGAGTTGTACAAAATAGAAGAATTGGAAAAATATAGTGAAGCCTTATTTATAGGTTTGGATATAAGCCATGATTTGTATGAAAAAAAATCTTCTTTTGCTATTAGCGCTGTGTCACATACAGGAAAAATATTATATCTAAAAAAGTATAAAAATATGAATCTAAATGAAAAAATGAATATGGATATTTTAGAAAAAGAGATAATAGAATGTGTAAATAGTTTTGTAGAGAAATTTTCGAAAGATCCAACAGAAATATTTGTATATAGAGATGGGAAATATATAGAGAATATAAAGGAAATGATAGCACTGAGCAAAGTAAATGGAGTGTCGGTAAGTTTAATAGAGGTTAATAAGAATTCAAATATATTTCAAGAAATAGAGGAAGAAGATGTATTGTTGAAAATGGATAAAAATAAGTATATATATTTTATAAAATCATATCACAATAAGACAGCAGTAGAATTGGATATAAGATATAATGATACGAGATTTAGTGCAGATGAGATAAGCGAACAAGCATTTTATTTGACAAAGTTGTTTTATGGCTCACCATATAGTTCACTAAAACTTCCATATCCTGTATATATAGCTGATAAAAGTGCAATTACAGATTTTGAATGGAGACTACATATTCCTTATTTAAAATAATACAATATAGGGAGGGATAAAATTGGACTTTAGAGACGAAATAGAAAAATTGGAAAGTGCATACAAATTTTTGGAGGCTTTGGAACTATATAGAGAGAATCGAGCGAAATTAAATACAGCAGATAGAACACTTATGAGATTTGGACAGATACTTTTTGATTTTCAAATGTATGATGAGGCAAAATCTGTATTTGAAGAGATAGTGGAAAAAGTACCGGAAAACATAGAATATATAGAAAAACTAGGTATAATAGAAGAAGAATTGGGAAATAGAGAAAATGCAATAATTGATTATAAATTGGCAGGCAAAATTGAAAAAGCTAAAGAGATACAAAATCTAGAAGACATAAAGAAAAGTGATCCGAAGCTTATTGATAAAATGATCGATTTGTTTTGTGGACGAGAGGATACCTTTGCATTGCAAAACGAGACAGGGTATTTCCCAGTAAGAAGAGTGCTAAGTCAAAAAGACATGAAAAAACATCTAAATGGTGAACGAACTATCGGAATTTATCAGCTAAGATGTGATAATACAATAAAATTTGCAGCATATGATATTGACATAAAGAAAAATAGTACTTATGATATAGAAGGTGCAAAATATGCATGTAATCAGATAAAGAAAAATCTTGCTATTTATAAAATTAATTTTTATACAGAATTTAGTGGAAATAAAGGATATCATATTTGGATATTTTTTGAAAGCTTTGTTCAAAGTTATAAAATAAAAGCTATAATGGAAAATATAATAGATGATATAGAATTTCCTGATAGTATAGGTATTGAGATATTTCCAAAACAAATAGATGTGGGACAAGGATTGGGAAATCTTATAAAAATACCACTTGGAATTCATAAAAAAAGCGAGAAAAGATGTTTATTTGTGGATAATGAATACTGTAATATCATAAATCAAAGTGAGTATACACTAAATATAAAGAAAAATAAAGTGGAAAATATCCTTAATCTGTACAGTGAAAATATAAAATTTGAAAATACTGTAAAAAAAGTCTATAAAAATAGAAAAAAAGAGAGTAAATTGAAAGAAAAATTAAGACAGAATTTATTGCAAAATCAAAATAAAGATAAAATAAAAACTTTGATAAAAAATTGTTATATACTAAATCAAATTGAAGAAAAAATAGAAAGATTTGCCTTTGTAGAAGAAGAGGAAGAATATATATTGATGAAATCTATATTTAAATTAGATGGAGGCAAAATTTATCTCAAAGAATTATTGAAAAAGACAATTAATTTTAATGAAAAGAGATATGAGAGTATAATGCAAGGTGATAAAGAAACTTTGATAACTTGCGAGGAGATAAAAAGACTAATAGCTAGCAAAAAATTAAAACTGGATATATCTAAATGTAATTGTAAGTTTGCAGGAGGATATAATTCACCATATGGATATATATATGATCTAGAAAATATATATATAGAAGATATAGGTATAGATGAAATATTGAAAAAAATAATAGAAAAAAATGCTATACGATACGAAGTGGAAAAGGATATAGGGAATCTAAAAAAAATTGTGAACAAAAAAATGGGTGATAAAAATGAATTAAAAACCGAATATGGTTTGATTAGAAAAAAAGATGATGAAATCGATATCATAATGTAGGTGATGAGAATGTATGTATATATAACAGATCAAGGAGCAGTGATATCAAGAAGACGGGGCAGAATAGTAATTTCGAAATATGGTCAAATACTTAGCTCTATCCCTGAAAAAAAAATAACAAAACTGTGTCTAATGGGTAATATTTCACTTACGACACATGCGATACACTTCTTTCTTGATTATGGAATAGATGTAATCTTTATGACTCAGTTTGGTAGATATAGAGGGAAATTATATAAAGAAGAATATAGAAATGTATTGCTTCGATTGGGACAATATGAAAAAGCAAAAGATGAATTATTTCAACTGAAAATGGCAAAAAGTATTGTGGCGGGAAAATTAAAAAATTATCAAGATTATCTGTTTTGGAAACGAAAAAATACTACTAAGGGTGCATTAAGTCAAGAGATAGCATCTATTCGAAGCATTATAGAGAAAATAGACAATGCAAAGGATATAAATAATGTAAGAGGCTTAGAAGGTATAGGAACAAAATTTTATTTTTCGGGATTAAAAAAATTGATAAAAAACCCAGATTTTGTCTTTACAAAGCGAATAGCACATCCACCAAAAGATAGAATAAACTCATTGTTATCTTTTGGATATTCGATGCTTTATAATGAAGTGTTGGCTGCTATGAATAATGTAGGGCTTGATCCATATTTTGGAAATTTGCATACAGTGGAGATATCCAAAAAGTCACTTTTGTTTGATATGGTGGAAGAATATAGATGTCTGGTAATAGATGACTTCATAATAAAATTGGTAAATAGAAATGAAGTAAACAAAGATGACTTTGAGGAGGTAGAAAAAGATGTATATCACTTCACACATAGTGCTATGAAAAAATTTTTGAGTAAATATGAAAGAGTATTATCAGAAAAGCGTAAATATCACCTTGATGATGAGAATAACTTTATTCGAATTATTTTTGAAAAACAAGCTAGACAATATGCAAGAGTAATACTTGGCGATGCCCAACATTATATACCATATAAAAAAATATAGTTTATTAGGAGATGAGACTAGGATGTTTTATGTGATAAGTTATGATGTATCTAATGATAAAAGAAGAAGATTGATATCAAAATACCTTGAAAGTTATGGTATACGAGTGCAGTATAGTGTATTTGAATGTGAGCTCAACACCACAGAAATAGGTAGATTACTAAAAGGATTAAAAAAATCTATGGATAAAAAAGAGGATAGTATTCGTATATATCCGTTGTGTATAAATTGTAGGCGAGGAATAATATCAATAGGAAATGATAAGGGAAAATATTATGATGAAGATTTTTTGATTATTTGAGTTAATTTAGGCATAATAGCTTGAAAAAACAGCAATCATATGGTAAAATATACATATAGAAGTAGATTTTCCAAACCTAAGCAAGAAATATAAAGCTAATAAAATCAATGGTTTGTTAAAATAGGCTTGGAAGCCTTGAAAAATAAGAACCCAACAAGCTTTGTCAAGTTGTTTTGCTTGACAGAAAACTAAGCTTGAAAAAAGGTTTGGAAAAAGTATAGCGCAAGGCTAATATTTTCAAGGGCAAAAAAACTTAAGTATGACAAAACCACTAATCCCTGAAAGGGATCGAAACTTCTTACTCTATGAGGCTTGTATTAGGTTCTGAGGGCTTGATGACAAAACCACTAATCCCTGAAAGGGATCGA
>CAZDNU010000145.1:0-3513 GCA_964506865.1 uncultured Fusobacteriales bacterium
CGGCGAAATTCTCTTTTTTTATTTTTTCTATCTCGATATGCATAGAGCCAGCCTTTTTCGACAGCTTGTCTGGCTGTTCTATAAAGCTTGCTTCTTCCACCCACATAACC
This sequence comes from uncultured Fusobacteriales bacterium, assembly GCA_964506865.1. Lineage (GTDB taxonomy): Bacteria > Fusobacteriota > Fusobacteriia > Fusobacteriales > JAAYPW01 > CAZDNU01. The sequence continues at coordinate 111 of CAZDNU010000145.1, forward strand.
TTTAGCTGCTTTTAAATACTTCTTTTTCCTGGCTTTATGTGCAACATTATTTACTGAACGTGGCATTATTTATCTCCTTAATTATATTAAATTCCCAGCATTTTTTTCATTCTTGGCACATCAGCTTTATTTACTAGATCTGATTGTCTCAAATTTCTTTTTCTTTTAGCACTTTTCTTTGTTAGAATGTGTTTAGCAAAAGCATGAGCTCTTTTAAGTTTTCCGTTGGATGTAACTTTAAATCTTTTAGCTACAGCTCGTCGAGTTTTCAATTTAGGCATTATACCCCCCTATTTATTTAAGTTTTCTTCTTCCCATTCTTCAATAATTGAATCGATATCTTTTTTGGGAGAGGCTATCAGGAAAATTGTTCTACCCTCACTTTTAGGTTGAGAATCAATATCAATAATTTCTTTTAACTCTTCAACCAGTTTATCCAGTAGTTTAAATCCAATATCCTTATGAGCCAATTGACGCCCTCTAAATCTGACAGTGAATTTAACCTTATTATGTTGTTTCAGAAATTTAACAGCGTTATTTTTTTTGAAATTGTAATCGTGATCTTCCGTATTAGGTCCAAATTTAATTTCTTTAGTTTGGACAATATGTTGCTTTTTTCGAGATTCGCGCATTTTACGTTCTTTCTGATAGTGATATTGTCCAAAATCCATAATCTTACAAACAGGTGGATTTGCTCCCGGTGCAATTTCCACCAGATCAAGTCCTGCAGTTTCGGATAGTTTTAAAGCTTCAGCAATTGAAACAATCCCAACTTGTTCTCCTTTTTCGGAAATTAATCTAACTTTACTGGAATTAATTTCGTTATTAATTCTTTCTTTGGGAACTTCTGGTTTTGTTTTGGCTTTTCCTCTACTTCTCCAACCCAAATATACCTCCTTAAAATAAAAAAAAGCGGATACATCCGCTTTTATAAGTTTCTTAAATAAAACCAATAATTATTATTAAACCTTATCAAGTATTCCTATGGAAACTGCAAGGTAGAAGCGGATGCTTCATTTTTTTGCAAAAGGAAATTATCACTGATTTGAGTCAAGATATTTGTTTTCTTACATAATCAAATTCCTTCAAACAAATCCTCATAAAATAGAATTCTCTATTTTGAAATAAATTATCTCCCTTTATTCAAAATATATTTTTTTGCAGAATTATATCAGAAAAATCTTGCCAATATTATTTAGGGATAATGTTCTTGCAAGCATAGACTCAAGTTATATTAAACCAAGGAGGATATGATGAAAAGTCAAAAAAAATTTGTAGTTGTGGTATTTATGGTTGTTTTTATTACTTCTGTTTTAAGTGTAAGTAGTATGGTAAAAAATGCCAGGAGCAATTCATTTGAAACTTTTGCTCAGGGAACAGAATGCCGAGCCCAGGGCATATTCATGCCAGAACCTTTTGAAGAGACATTAGTTGCACCAGTTGAGGATATAGAAAGTGATTTATTTTGTAGTGCACAGGGAGGTGTAAGACCATTGCCATTTGATTGGGATAAAGATGATAATAACTCTGGTGATTGAAACACTTGAATTTAAAAAAAAATCGAAGTAATGAATTTTCTAAATATTTATGGTTCAATTTTATTGTTTTTTATAAATTTGATATTATGGTATTTACATTGGAAGAAAAATGAATATAGAAATATTAACAATAACGTTACGCGATATTTTGTCATATTTTTATTTTTATTTTCTATTTGGAATTTACTATCAATTTTAAGTAATATTTTCATAAAAAAAATTGGCATTATTGTATGGTTGTCTTTTTGGTCAATAATCAGTATTTATGAATTGTACTTCATATTAAAATTAATAATATTGTTTTCAGAATTTAAAAGCAAGCTAAATGATCTATTAGTAATTGTCATTGCAATTTTATCAGTTCCAATATGTTTAGCTTCTTTATTAACTTGGACTTATAAAAGTTATAACCCAATAAATACAGCAGATTTTTTCAATATAACTTTACTAATGTCAGGATCTTTATATATATTTAAGAAATTGTTGAACAATATAAATTTTATTGATAATATTGAAAGTTTTTTTATTGTAGCAGGATTTCTTCTTTACTTTGGATTACATATTTTAGCTAGCAGTGTTTTATCAATTGATTTCTTAAAAAACTGGAATTTTGGTCAATATGCAACTATTACAAGCCTCATTTTTTGGCTCGGGAGTTTATTTTTCATATGGAAAATCAGATCCAAACATTCGTTTTAGTATCTTCGGCATTTCTGGGTTTTTTCATTCTGGTGACAGTTTACCTCGTGGTAAAATTGAAACTTAATGATATTGCACTAAAAAAATCAGAAGAAAAATTAAAGGTTTTTAATGAAACCCTCCAAGAAATCGTAACTGAAAAAACCAAAGGACTGCGCCGATCAGAAAAAGAATTCAAAATACTTTACGAATTTCATAAAGAAGTTCTGGAAAACTCTCCAGCTGGCATTTTGAAACTTAACAACAAACTGCAAATCGAATATTGTAATCCTGAAATGAATAAGATTCTAAATCTTCCTGAAAATGAAACTGATACAATTACAGGAAAAAATCTTGAGGATATAGACATTTTCAGAAATACGCCTGTTAAATCAATACTAGAAGATCTTCAAAATGGACTTGAAGTCTCCACAGAATTAACCATCAATTACTCAGATGATAAAGTATTTTACGTAATCCTTAATTGTGTCCCTCTATTCGAAGAGAAGAAATTTGCTGGTATAGTATTATTAGCTAATGATGTAACTAAACTAAAAAATGCAGAACAGCAAATTATGGCTTCTTTAAATGAAAAAGAGGTCCTTTTAAAAGAACTCCACCATAGAGTGAAAAACAATATGCAGATTATATCAAGTATGTTAAAATTGCAATTGGAGTATATTGAAGACCCCAAAGCTCTTGAATTATCCCGAAGCAGCCATAATAGAGTCAAAACCATGGCTTTAGTTCATGAAAAACTATATAAGTCAAATAACCTGGCTAGAATTGATTTTACTGAATATGTTAGAAGTTTAACTATATACCTGCTAGGTTATTACAGAATTGATACAAAAAGGATAAACATCAAATCTGACGTGCAGAACATGTTAATGGATATTAACACCGCAATCCCCTGTGGGCTTATTCTAAATGAATTATTTTCCAATTCATTGAAACATGCCTTTCCTGATAATAGAAAAGGTGAGATTTCTATAACTTTCAAATCCGAATCAGACGAGAGTATTCTAATTGTTAGTGATAATGGAATAGGTCTGCCTTCTGAACTGGACATTGAGAATCCGAAATCACTTGGATTTCAATTACTTAACGCACTTGTGAAACAATTGCATGGGAAAATGAATTTATCTGTTAATGATTTTACTTCTTTCCAGATAAACTTTAAGAAG
>CAZDNU010000146.1:0-1556 GCA_964506865.1 uncultured Fusobacteriales bacterium
ATATGGCGAAATTCTTTGATAATGAAGAATTAAAAATCAAAACTGAACAAGTAATCAAAGAAGAGTTAGCAGCTATCAAAGAAGATTTGGATAATTACAAAAAAGAATGTGACGGAAAAACAGCCTTTTTGTATGTTGGAGGTTCCAGAGCTCATCACTACCAAAATTTATTAGCAGAAATTGGAATAGAGACAGTAGCAGCAGGCTATGAATTTGGACATAGAGATGACTATGAAGGCCGAAAAGTTATTCCTACTATAAAACAAAATGCAGATAATAAGAATATAGAAGATATTAAGGTAGAAAAAGATGAAGTAAATTACAAGTTATATATGTCAAAAGAAAAGTTAGAAAAACTAAAAGAAACTTTGCCTTTGAATGAATATGACGGAATGATATCTGAAATGAAAGATGGTTCGATTATAATAGATGACCTAAATCATTATGAAACAGAAGAGATTATAAAAAAATTGAAGCCTGATTTATTTGGTTCAGGTATAAAAGATAAATATATAGCTCATAAAATGGGAATATTTTGTAAACAACTTCATTCATATGACTACAGTGGACCATATGCAGGATTCAAAGGAGCAGTTATTTTTGCAAGAGATGTATCAGCAGGAATTAATTCACCAACTTGGAAGTATATCACGCCACCTTGGAAATTAGGACCTGAAATAGAAGGAGAAATAGGAGGTGAATTTACATGTTAGATTTTACGCCAAAAGAGATAAAAGAAAGAAGTGGATTAGTTATCAATCCTGCAAAAACATGCCAACCTATAGGTGCAATGTATGCCGCATTGGGGATAAGCAAATGTTTACCGCATAGCCATGGATCTCAAGGGTGTTGTTCTTATCATCGAATGCATTTAACGAGACATTTCAGAGATCCTATAATGGCATCGACAAGCTCATTTACAGAAGGAGCGTCTGTATTTGGAGGTGGATCCAATCTAAAAACGGCATTGAAAAATATATTTTCAATATATGACCCGGAAATAGTTGCAGTCCACACAACTTGCCTTAGTGAAACAATAGGAGACGATTTAAATACAATTATTCAGCAATTTCAGCCTGAAGTGCCAGAAGGAAAATATGTTATACACACAAATACACCAAGCTATGTTGGATCGCATGTAACAGGATTTTCAAATATGGTAAGATCTATGATTGAATATCTTGCCAACGGAGATGGATCTGGAAAAAATGGAAAAATAAATATAATTCCAGGATTTGTTAATCCGGCTGACATGAAGGAGCTAAAAAAAATACTAGATATAATGAAAGTACCCTTTACAATGTTGCCTGATACAAGCGGGGTAGTAGATTCACCTTTGACTAATAAGTATGAGATGTATCCTAAAGGTGGAACCTCAGTCGAGAGTATCAAAGATATGGGAAATTCCAAAGCGACCCTTGCTTTAGGCACTTTTACGTCAGAAGCGGGAGCTGTAGCTCTTGATAAGAAATGTAAGGTAAGAGCAGAAATATTGAAAATGCCATTAGGGATAAAAGCAACTGATGATTTTTTAATGAATGTATCAAAACTAACAG
>CAZDNU010000147.1:0-2268 GCA_964506865.1 uncultured Fusobacteriales bacterium
TGAAGCGAGCAGATAGATATTTATTAAGACACTATATATATTTTTTTGGTGTAAGTCTAGTGGGATTATTGGTTATATTTTCCATTCCTTCTTTACTAAAGACAATAGATTATATATCAGATGGCAAGCTAAATGCAATACAGGGATTAGAGTTGTTTTTTAGTGGTATCCCTAAGATGGTGATAGATGTAACACCTTTGGCTGTAGTTTTGGGAGGCTTGATAACATCGAACACTCTATCGACAAGGTTAGAGATAATGTCTCTAAAAACCTCCGGAGTTAGTTTTGCAAGGATAGTGATGTACCCAATAATATTGTCATTTTTTATAGCAGGAGTTGTTTATTGGTTTAATGACAATATAGTGCCGGGAGCAAATCAAAAGCGTAGAGAGTTACGCTATTCTGAAGTGTACAATGTAAGAGACTCTAGAATAAAAACGGACGTATATTATAAAGGTGAAAAAAATATATATTTCATAAGGCTTATAAATGGAAGCGAAAAAAGCTTGAAAAATATGATGGTACTTATAATGAAAAAAGATATGTCGAAAATAGAAAAAATAATAACAGCTCAAAGTGGAAAATATGATGAGGAACTAAAAATATGGAATCTTAGTAAAGTAAAAGTAAATGATCTGGAAAAAGACAAAGTAGATGTTTATATGAATTATGCACCTGAATTTTTAGAAGAGACACCAAATGATTTTTTAAGGGATAAAATACGTGAAAAAGAGATGAGTATAAAAGAATTGTCGGAAACTATAAAATTGATCAAAAGAACAGGAGGAGATGCCAAAAAAGTAAGAATAGCATTATATGAAAAGATTGCCTATCCTTTTGCATCTTTTGTGATATGTTTTATAGGATTGGCATTGGGGAGCAGATATGTCAGAGGGGGATCAGCTATCAGTATAGCCTTGTGTATAATCATAGGGTACTTATACTACGTCATAAAGGCCATATTTGAAGCGGTAAGCATAGGTGGTGATATATCGCCGTTTATTGCATCGTGGATACCAAATGTAATATTTTTGATAATAGGGATATACTTTATGAAGCAAGCAGAATACTAATATAGAATAGGAGAGATTATGGTAGAAGTAAAAAAATTGAAAAATGGAATTACTGTAGTAGCAGAAAAAACTGAAACAGTAAAATCAATAAGTATAGGAGTATTTGTGAAAACAGGATCCAAAAATGAAGATAAGTACAAAGATGGAATATCACACTTTGTAGAACATATGTTGTTTAAGGGCACAAAGAATAGAAATGCGAGAGAGATATCTGAAGAGATAGATAAAATCGGTGGACATATGAATGCATATACAAGTAGAGAGATTACAGCTTATTATCTAAATGTAATGGGAGAACACATAGATAAAGCAGTAGACGTACTTTGTGACATGTATGTAAACTCGACTTTTCCAATGGAAGAGATCAAAAAAGAAAGAAATGTCATAATAGAAGAGATAAAGATGTATGATGATATACCTGAAGACAAAATACACGACTTAAATATGGAATATGCACTTTCGGGTACAAGTCTGTCAAGGAATGTGTTAGGCACAAAAGAAAGTATATCTGAGATAGATCGTGATGACCTTGTACAGTATTGGGAAGATAGATACACAACAGACAATATGGTGATATCTGTAGTAGGAGATTTTGAAATGGAATATCTGTTACAAGTCCTTGAGAAAAAATTTGAAGGTTTTAATCGTAAAAAAATTGAAAAAGGATATTCTAAATTATTTAAAATAAATACAGGCAAGCTTGAAGTGGAGGAAGATACAAGTCAAGTACATCTTTGCTTTAATAGTATGGGAACATCATATGAATCAGATGACAAGTATATTTTGGCATTGATATCAAATGTATTGGGTGGAAATATGAGCTCTAGATTATTTCAAAAGATAAGAGAAGAAAAAGGGTTGGCTTATTCTGTATATACATATACTTCTTCGTACAAAGAGGGGGGGGTATTGACGTCATATGCCGGCACTACCAAAAGTCAATATGAAGAAGTCATAAAAATAATAAAAAATGAATATAAGGATATAAATAAAAATGGAATAAGCCATGCTGAACTAGAAAAAGCTAAAAATCAATTACTAACTTCACTTATATTGGGATTAGAAACTACGAAGTCTAGAATGACTCGAATGGGAGGATCTTATCTAAATTATGGTCGAATAAAGACAATAGAAGAGATCATGGAAAAAATAAAGCGAGTAAAGCTAGAGGATATAAAACATTGCGCAAAAAAAC
>CAZDNU010000148.1:0-8702 GCA_964506865.1 uncultured Fusobacteriales bacterium
TACAGGTTTCATCATCTCCAAGCCATAAGCCAGAGCTGCAACTGCCCAAGCGCTTCCCATCTTATATATTTCATTTATACCTATTAGATCAGCCGTCACCAAAAGGTATGGACTTATCTCATTTTCTTTGTTTGGTGGTGATACCATTACAATCTCTTTTACTCCTGCTACTTTCGCCGGTATCCCATTCATTAGCACTGATGATACAAGTGGTGTAGTTCCGCCTTGTCCACCTGGTACATATAGCCCCACTCTATTTAAAGGTGATATTTTCATCCCTAAGACTTCACCATCATCCCCATAATCCATCCAAGAGTTTCTAAGTTGTTTTTTATGAAATTTTTCTATATTTTTTATTGCTTTTTTTATGCTCACAATAAATTCTTTTTCTACTTTTGTGTATGCTGATTTTATTTCATCATTACTTACTTTCATGTTTTCTTTGACAAAAGTCTTCGAGTCATACATATTGGTGTATTGAACAATAGCATCTTCTTTATTTGCTTTTACATTGTTTATAATCTCTTTTACAATCGATTCATACTTTTCATCTATGCTAAATCTACCTTCCATTAATTGTAATATGTCCTCTATTTTTCCTGAAAATTCAACTTCATTTATCATGATTTTTCATTAGCTTTTCATAAAACTAATGTTCTCACCTCTCTTTTATAATTTTTTTATATAATCCAATTCTGCTTTTGTCAATTTTCTATATTCACCTGGGTGCAAATCTCCAAGATCTATTTTCCCCACCGATATTCTTTTAAGGTACTTTACTTTATGTCCTAATTTCTCAAACATACGTCTGATTTGCCTATTTTTACCTTCACGAATATCTATACGAATCTTGCTGCTATTATCATCTTGGCACATTAGCTTGACTTTTGCCGGTAATGTTTTTCCACTTTTCAGGACTATTCCGTTTTTTAAACTTTCCACTGCATTCTTGCTTATTTTGCCTTCTACTACAGCCAAATATCTTTTGTATATTTTGGATTTTGGATGTATCACTTTATTAAAAATTTCACCATCATTTGTAAGTAATATCAGTCCTTCTGTATCATAGTCTAATCTCCCAATTGGAAATATCTTTTTATCAGTATCAATACAGTCTACTACTAACTTCCTACTTGTATTATCTGTTACTGCACATAACACTTTTCTTGGCTTATTCAACATGTAATACACTTTTTTTTCTTCTTTCTTCTCAAGTCTATTTCCGTTTATGCTTATTTCATCTTTTTCCGGTAACACTTGTTGACCAAGTTCTGCTGGAATACCATTTACATATATTTGTCCTTTTTCTACCATTTGATCTATTTTTCTACGTGCAGCTATCCCCAATTTGGATAAATATTTATTCAGTCGCATGCTGTCCATTTTTCACCTCTTCATAGTGGGGTAATTCTTCTATACTTTTTATACCAATATAAGCAAAAAAACTATCTGTAACTTTATATAAATTTGGACTTCCAATTGTATTCTTTTTCCCACATATCTCAACTAGATCTTTTTCCTCCAATGTTGATAATACCTTTTCTACATTTACTCCTCTTATTGCTTCTATTTCAGCTTTTGTAATTGGTTGTTTGTAAGCAATTATTGTTATAGTTTCCAATGCTGCCTTTGTCAATTTTTTAGGCTTTGCTTCAGGATGAAAAAACTTATGAATTGTTTCTCCATATTTTGGATTGCTCATTAATTGAACTTTTTTATTATCAAATATTTTTATAATCAGTCCTCTATTTGAAAATTCTTCCTGCATTTCACATAATTTTTCAATTATTTGTGCATTTTCAATATTAAAAAACTTTTCCAACTCCTTTATATCTAATGCCTCTCCTGCTACAAATAATAGAACTTCGATTTTATTTTTTAAATCCATTTTGCCTCCTGATGCCTGTTTTTAATACTATGTATTTTGCTATAAGTCGTGTAAGCCTGTCTTTTTTTGCATTTTCTGCTTCATACAAATAGTCTATTAAGTATTTTTTATTTTTCTGATTTTCAATTTCTTTTAATATGCCATCCGCTTCATTGTATTTTCCTGCTTCTCCATACCATAAAGCTATATTTATTTTGTATTCTATATCTGATAATTTTACTTTATTATCAGTATTTTTTTTGTTTGAATTGTATCTTTCAAATAATTTCTTAGCAAAATCATTTATTTCAGCTTTTGTACTAAAATCTTTGTCTAAAAAACGAAAAATATTTGCATGCATGCCATATAATTTCAACACCTGTGATCTTGCTTTTTCACATATTTCCAAGTATTCTTTTGTAGTTTCTATCTCCAATGCTGACGATACACTTTTTAAAAAATTGTACACCCCTTTATCAATATAATATAGAGTCTCGCTATCTCTACCAAGGGTGTCTTTTTTATTGTATAGATAATCCAGTATATTTTTTGATATTATTTCATGATTTTCTCTAAATAATACTATATCATTTTTTTTATCAAAATATCTAGCTAAAGTATATAAAAACAGGCCTAAATTAGAATCTTCTTTTTCTTCGTTTATTTTTTTAACAAAGCCTTCATTATCTATATACTCTATATTTTTTAGCAAAGTAAAATTAGTGTCATATTCTATAATAAATTCAAATATTTGGCGAGCCTCTGTTAGATGGCCACTTTCTATAAATGCCAGTGCTGTATAAAGCATATCGTTTATATTTATAGTGTTTTTATTTTCATTGGAAAATGAAATAACGGCTCCCTTTTCTATTTGCATCATTTTTAATAATGCTAAGCTCTGCAAGGTATTTTCATCCATATTTTTTACGTTTTCACTTTCATTTTGCCAATATCGCCAGTTATTTATCTCCTGACTCAAAATATAATGTGTTGGCAAGTTGTTTACAAATTCCTTATCAATTACTGATTTGCTTATCATAAATATTTCTCGTTTATCATCATAGCTATTTATTTTCCCAAAGTACGATATCAAATCTATATTTTCGTTCCTATTTTTTTTGATTTTAGTATTTTTTTCATCAAATTTTCTATTATTGTAAATATTTTTTTTGTTTCCTACATATATATTACTAGTATTTGCTAAAGATTTAATATATGTCCCTCCAAATGTATAATACTTTCTCCATTTATTCCAATATAAATGTCCATATTTTTCACTTTTTAATCTGTAAACAAAGCTCACAGATTTACTTTTCGAAAGCTCCCCTGTAGATATATCACTTACTATAAATACTGAATCTTTATTTGCATCAAAAGGAGCATAAATACTAACCTTAAATTTTATTTCACTTGCTTCTCCTTTTACTTCTATAATCCCAGTATTTTTAATATAATTTATCTCACTAGCAATATCTTTTAGATTATAAAAAACTTTGTCTATGTATAATCCGAGTTTTATTCCATCAAAATCCGCTTTTTGTTTCATATTATTGTAATGTATCTCACTTACACTATAATCATTGCTGTCTACTTCAAAGTATATTTCTCCATTGGCACTAAAATATCTCTCCTGTGAATAAATTCCTATACACAAAACAATGAAAATAGACCATATTAATATTTTCTTCAATTTTGCCTCCTTAACATACTTTTTTAGTCAGTTGCAGAGCTCTGCAAACATTGTTTTGCATACTCTACTTCCTTCTTATCTTTTACTTAACCCCACCACTTTTTTCGCCAATTGGCGACTTACTTTTTTTATATACCTTATCTTGCCTTCATTATTTTCAATATATCTTGCTCAACCAAAACTCTGACTTATCTATCCTCGAGCGAAGCCTAATACTCCCACTTATATCAAACTGTGTCATAACTCACAATTTAAGAAACAAGGGGTATTGATTCCTTTAGCTACAATGGTTTAAAACCCATTGTTTCCTTAAATACTAATTCATAGTCTTACTTATCGTATTTGACTTTTCATTAAAATTCAAGTTTATAATAACACAAATAAAATATCACTCTTATTTTATCGTATCTACCACATTATGTCAATCTATTTTAGCTTTTCACTTATATATTAAAGAATTTTTTAATTTTATTAAGTAAGTTTTTTTCCTCTTTTGCTACAATTTTTTCAGAAAATTTTGTGTCATTTTTTAATTTTTTTTGATTTTTTTCGTCATTTTTCACTTCTCGATTCGCTATTACTCTACTCAGATTCTCCATTATTTCTGGATATTGACTAATAATATACGAAAATTTTTGTTTTGTAAGCACCATACACTCTGTGTCCTCTAGAGCAACAATTGTAGCTGTTCTTTCTTTTCCAGTCAAAAGTGACATCTCACCAAAAAAATCTTCTGCTTTTAATTCGCGTATTTTTTCATCGTTTATAATCACTTCAACTCTTCCGCTATATATAATAAAAAACGATTCTCCTTTTGCTCCTTGACGAAAAAGAATCTCGCTTGCTCCATATAATTCTTTTGTTGATTTTCTTACAATTTCCAATACAATTTTTTCGGGTATTTCCTTTAATATTACAACTCCTTTTGCTATCTTTAACAAGTCCTGCTCATGAATTTCTTTTTCTTCTTTTACATTTCGATTTGTATACTGTATTTCTCTTATTGGATATGGTATTTTTATATCTTCTCTTCTAAATTTATACCAAAGTTTTGTGTAAAATTCATCTTCTACTATCTTCTTTTTTCCAAAATCATTTATCCACAGTTTTATCTCATAATCAATCGAAAAATCATTATATTTTACCAGGTTTATAATTGGAGTTGGTTTTTTTAAAACATAATTTATATTTTCAGCTATCTCCTTTGCTGCTCTTTTTACATTATTAGGTGCTTCATCATACGATATTCCTAGATTTAATATCAACAGATGGTTAGAACTTGGATAATTGAAATTTATAATCGCATCTTTTACCACTGCACCATTTGGTATCACCAAAAAATCATTTGAAAATGTAAGTATTTTGACTGTTCTCCAGTTTATTTCCATTATTTTGCCTTCTATGTTATCTATTAAGACCCAGTCCCCATATTTAAATGGACTTTCGATATGTATAACTACCCCTGCTATAAAGTTACTCAAAGTATCTTGTAAGGCCAGCCCTAAAACCATCGAAATTACCGCAGATGTAGTTAATAACGGAGTCAAATCTATTTCTAATTGCATTTTTAATACAGAGAAAAACACAATAAAATATATTATTGCCACGGCTATATCATGCATAAGTTTCGGGATTCGAAACTTAGAATTCTTTACATATACATCCATAAATATATAGTCAAGCATTTTTATTACAAAGTAAAGTAACACAAGATATATAATAGCATTTATATACCTTGTGTCTCCAGTAACTTTATTTATTTTTAGTGCAAACTTCAAACCTAAAAATATACCTATCCCAACCAAAGACATTTTCAGACGACTTGTTTTAAATTTTTTTTGAACAACGAAGTTTATTCCTATTCCAAATAATATCATACCCAAAAAGACTGCAATTGATATAAGAAATCTATGAGTTTCAATTGAATGAATATTAATTTCCATATGCTACCACCCTATTTCGACCTCGTTCTTTTGCTGTATATAGTGCAGTATCTGCTGCAGCTATCATTTTATCTATTCCCTCGCTATCTAGTGGATATATAGATATTCCCACGCTTACAGTGACATTTATACGTTTTTCGCCTGCTCGCATTATGTTGTTTTCTATATTTTTTCTTATTCGTTCAGCTGTGATATGAGCTCCTTCTCGAGTTGTATTTGGAAGTATTACAAAAAATTCTTCTCCTCCATATCTACATACTATATCAATAACCCGTACACTTTTTTTTATTACACTTACTACCTCTTTCAATACATAATCTCCAAATTGGTGTCCATACGTATCATTAAAATTTTTAAAGAAATCAATATCTATTGCTAATAATCCTGTGAAATTTTTACTCCGTTTTGCACGTTCTAACTCTTCTGAAAATCGTCTCATCATATATCTTCTATTATATGCTTTTGTTAGAGGATCTGTAATTGATTCATTTGTAACTTTCGCAAGTAATTCTTCTGTTTTTCTATCATTTAATATCTTACTAATTGTTGAGGCTGTCTGACTAGAAAATACTTTTAATATTTTCTTGTCTTCTTCTAAAAATTTGTTTGGCTGACTGTGAGATAGATTTAAAACTCCTATTAGTTTTTCTCCCACTATCATTGGAACTGACGCAAAAGATGCTATCCGTTGTTCTTCACCTGTAAATATATCAGTTAGGTCTTTTGCACTTTTTCTTACATCTTTGATTATAATTGTTTCTTTTTTTTGTGCTACAAGTGCTTTAATCCCATTCCCAAGTTTAAACTCTATAGTTTCAAGTACTTCATCACTTTTTCCTTCTCTATATTCAGGTTTTTCTTTCAGTTCATTTTTTTCATTTAGTAGATATATTGATGCAGATTCATAGTCTACTACTTTCTTTATTGATTTTATTATTTCAGAAAAAATTTCATCTAAATTTTTATTTGTTTCTACTAGTGTTGTAATTTTGTATAGTATAGAAGTTATATTTAGTCCTATATTCATTTCTTTATATTTCAATCCCTTATTTATAGCTCTTCCAACTATTCCACCTATTGTACTCAAAGTGCTCATTTCCTCTACATTATTAAGTTGATTTTCAAAGATTTCATCGATTATCATTACCCCTATATTTTCATCTCTGTTGAGTAGCGGTACTATGATCAGCTTATTTAATCGCTCTCTATCTTCTACGCTAAGCGAACTTAGTTTAACTCTTTTATCTTGCTTTGAATCCTTTATTCTTATAGGCTTTTTATTTTTAAGTGCTAACTCTTCTGCAGTAGGGCTTTCTGCCGTATTTCTATAATTTGAGATACCAAAAGCATAATCCAGTATAAGATCTCCGTTTTCTTTTTTCAACAATATACACATTACATTAGTCTTAGTTAACGAATGCATAATTTGATTTATTTTGCTATATATTGTTTTTAATTCAAGATCAAACGATAATGTTTTGGCAAATTCATAAAGTGATAAAAGTTGTCTATTTTTAAGCGCCATTTTATCATATACTTTCCGCATAGCTTGTCTATCATTTTCTATTTTTTTAATTTGTTCTGAAATTTTTTTGATGAAATTATTTTGCTCCTTCTCTAGTTCTGCAAAATCAGTTTTATCTATGCTTAATAATTTATTTTCTTCATCTGCCAAGTCGCCAGGCTTTTCAATCCCCGAAAGATATTTTTTCAATTTATAATATGGCAAATAAAAATTATATAAATAGTATATAAAGATAATCCCAGTAATAATTATAAAAAATATAGTTAATATCGAATACAAAAGGTATATCTCTTGCTTTGCTTCTTTTTTCTCCGTTCCTGTATTGACGTCCATTATTATAAAATGATTGTTATCTATTAAAGAGTAGTATCTCATGCTCTCTCTGCCAATAAATACCCAGGCACCTTTTTCTTCCATTTCTTTTTTTTGTAAATTTATATTATCTGTATTTGCAGGTAACTTATCTAAAGTTATCTCTTCCCCTTTTTCTGTTATAATCGAAGAATTCTTTATTTCTCCATTATGATTTACATATCTTATTTTTTCCAAATTATAATAATCACGAAATTTTATTAATTCTTCGTCATTTATGTTATTTTTTAAAAGGTCTTTTTTACTTGTAATATATTCTTTTTTATTTTCAATTTTTGTTGAATTTATCTTTTGAAACAAAAAATTATACGTTGCAATTATAAAAAATATAAATATAAATATACATAAGCTAAGATATTTCAAAAAAGCCTTTTTCATTATAAAATCACATCCTAATAGTCAGTTTCCGGTGATATTATCACATCTTTGTAGCTGTCAAATCCTTGAAGAACTTTTCCTATACCATTTACAACGCACGCCAATGGTTTATCTGCTATCATTACCGGTATTTCAAGACTTTCTGATATTTTCTTATCTAGGTTGCGTATAGAAGCGCCACCGCCTGTGAGTACAAGACCTTTTTGGTATATATCCGCCGAAAGTTCTGGTGGAGTTTTTTCTAAGGTTACTTTTATTTCTTCGATTATTTGATATATAAGCTCCTCTATAGCTTCTCTTATCTCCTTAGAAGTCACAATTATATTTCGTGGCAATCCATTTAATACATTTCGACCTCTCACTTCATATTCTAGTTCGTCGCTTAATTCTGTAGCTGATGCAATATTTACTTTGATTTCTTCAGCAGTCTTGTCTCCAATTAGCAAATTGTGATCTTTTCTTATGTATTGTACTATAGAGTCATCTATCTTGTCTCCTGCAACTCTAAGAGAAGTAGTTTTTACTATCCCTCCCAAAGATATTACTGCTATTTCGGTAGTTCCACCACCTATGTCTACAACCATATTACCTGTAGGCTCAAATATATCCAATCCTGCCCCTATTGCCGCAGCCATTGGCTCTTCTATCAGGTAAGCTTCTCTTGCACCTGCTTCTTTTGCTACATCCATTACTGCCCGCTTTTCTACTTGTGTTACACCGGCTGGCACACAGATTACTACTCTTGGATTAGTAAAAAACTTTTTTTTATGCACTACTTTAAAAAATTCTCTAAGCATTTTTTCTGTAATTTCATAGTCTGCAATTACCCCATCTTTCAACGGTCGTATTGCCTCTATTGCATTTGGAGTTTTTCCAATCATCTCTTTTGCTCTAGTTCCCACCTCATATACTTTTTTTGTTTTGGTA
>CAZDNU010000149.1:0-3806 GCA_964506865.1 uncultured Fusobacteriales bacterium
TTTTTTTAAATTCTGAAATTTTATCATTTGTATCTTTTAAATCCCGATACTCTCTCATCAAATTCTTATTATATACTTGTATTGTTACGTCCTTTCGAAAGCTATTTCCTTGACTTTTCATTGCTACTCCTACTTTTTCATATGCACTTGAGTGTAATAATGAATTTTTCATTTTTACAAGTATGCCTCGGTCATCCATTACCGAATCCAGAAAACAATAATCGGTATATGCTTGCCTTGATAACGAAGCGTATCTTCCTTGTATAGATAGTTCCATGCTTCTATATTTTCTAAACCCACACGCATTATGTAGTGCCCCTATGACTGTAGAAAGAGGTGGTAAAGGGTATGTCATTTTATTTATATTTGTTTCCTCTTTTCTATAGTGAGCTTTTGTCTGGCTTAATCTAATTCGCAAAACTCTCATAACTAGACTCCATAGTAATTTCTTACTTTATTTTTTAATTCCGCAAAAAACTTAGTTACTGTCATTGGATTCAATTTTTCTATAATTTCTTTTTCATTTTCAAAGTTATCTCCTTTTAACAAAGCAACATCATATCCTAAGTTTATTTTATCAATCAAGTCCTCAGTTATAGAAAGTCGACCATCTTTTACTCTGACTACATTTTCAAAAACATGAGTTTTTCTATTACTAAGACCACCTACTACAAATATAGCTTCTGCATTATCCATATTTCCTTTTACAATAAGTCTTAAATTTTCTATTGTATCTATTATACAGTTTACTCTTTCTGCTTTTTCTTCACTGTCCGCTTCTGCATCAAAGTTTTCATCTCGTCCTAACATTTCGAGATCAAATGTTATCGAGTAAGCTCTAAGACTCTTTTCGTATTCATAATTATACGGCATGAGACCTGTTTCTTTCGCATTATTTTGCACATTAAGCTTATTTGCATTTGCATACGTTTTGGCCAAGTGAAGATTATTATGAAATCTAGGCTCACTTATAAATGGCTGACATGATATTGCATCAGTTAAATAAAATGAACTATTTCTTATAAAGGTCATATCAGAATTTCCTATTTTCACTTTAGTATTCATATATCCACCCTCTAGAGCTCTACAATTTGCTACATTTAATTCTGGGCTGACTTTCTTTTGTGTCGCTCCATCTACTGTTACTTTTAGATCGTCATACATTCCGCTTTGAACCATTATGGCATTTTTTAAGCTTTCTCTACTTCTTATTGCATATGTTTTCCCATTTCGAAATATTTTCTGAACTGATGATACATTCCCCAAACTTTCTCCATAATTTGAAGTCATATTTGCCAATACAGTTAATGTTAATCCTTTTATATTTTTCATTATTTATTCTCCCCCTTTTTTTCATTTACTGCTTTTTTTTCTCCCAAAGTATTTATAAAAGTATATACCAAATTTTTATTTTTTTCAAAATCTTCAAACACGTCTATTAAAAAGTCCATTTTTACTTGTGTAAATGCTGATAAATGTAATAAAATTTCCTGTACTTTAGCATAATCCCTTAAACTAAGCGAGCTAATCAATCTCTGCTCATATGTTCTTATTTTATTTTCTTTACCTTTAACCTTTAGCATATTCCGTGTTTCTTGAGCTGCCTTCATTGTTAACCTTTGTTTTTCGTTCATTTTCTCCCCCTTATATAAAAATAAATATATTTCATAGTTTATTTTTATCAAATTATAAATTAAGTAACTATGATTATTATACGCTTTCAAAAGTTTATCAATAATATCATCTAACTTTATCAAATTTAATATGTTTTTTACCACTTCGCGTTCAACAGGAAACCATACATTTTCTGACTTATCTGATCTTTTTATATTGCATGGTCTTGCAAGAGCTTTTACTGTATTTTCATCTATTTTTTCAAATATTTTTATAGCTTCTTTTCTTAAAAAAATTGTTTCAAAATAGTCTTTTTCTCTTTCCTTTTTGATTACCTCTACATCATAATCTATAAATGTCGCCGAATTTTGCATTTTAAAAAATAGCTGACTTCTTCCAGTTTTTTCATTATCCCATATATCATCTTTATTGGTTTTTATCAGTTGATCTATTGTGAAATTATTATTAATGAAGAACGCCTCTCGTGTTTTTGAAAAAGCAAAAGGTATAAAGTCAAAAAACTGACTATCTTGATATACAAAAGTATTCTTATCTCGCATAAATGATACAGATTTACTCTTTTTACCCATATCAATACTATACCCTCTTATTCTACACGATTTTCCTTTTTCCGAAAACATATTATTTTCATTACAAAAATTATAATAAAGAGCTCGCCCTCCTTTAAAAGTTTTTTCTATTATCTCTTGTCTATTTTTATTAATTTCATCTAGTATCTGTTTTGAGTTTTCTCCGTCAAATTTAATACCTTTAAATACTTTTTTCATAACAGTATTTGCAGATAACTTTTCATTTATTGTTTTGATATCAGCTTCCGTGTATTCTTCACTTTCCAGCATATTTTCAATTATTTTATGATGCATATCCTTTTTGAAATTCTCTTCTGCAAATTTAAAATATTTTTGTTTATCTATGTTTGCGCTATCAAACTCTAAATAGTCATCTGTAATCTTGTAGTCTAGTATTTGACTATCAAAGTATTTTACCAAGCCAACTATGCTCGCACTCCACCGCCAGTCAGAAGCCTCTAATCTTACCAATCCAGTTTCTAATTTTTCTTCCACCATTTCACCTCCCTATACTACATCTATATATCCAAACCCTTGCGATGCTTTTGCTGATAATCCAGCTTTATAGATATAATCCAACAAATAGTTTTCACCTTTTAATATAAATTCCCCCAAAGTACACGGAATTGTTATTCCATAATTTTTTATTATAATTTTTTTCGCTGATAATATATCTATGTTCAAGTTCTCTATATCTTCTTTTATATCCCAGTCAAAGCAAGCTTTCATGTTACTATAGAGATTTTTTTTTAGAATTTCTATAAATTCATTGTCTTCGAAAGTGTAATATATATCTTTATTCGTATCCTTAATGTGCTCCTTTGCTATAATTGGAGATTTTGTTTTAATAATAACTTCGTTTCTAAAATTTTTTTCCTTTTGTAATGATATTCTTTCAATATTAAACATATGTCTAAAATTCTTATCTTTCATATTGAGCAAAGAGTTATAAAAATGTATTCCCATCTCATTTTCATATATAGATAAATTAAGTATAAATTTATCTTCAGCGAATATTAATTTTCCATTTTCAATTCTGCTATTTTTAAAGTAGGGTGAAAATGTCATATGCTTTTTTATTGGATCTTTTGCATGATAATATTTCTCAAAAATTTCCGAATCATACTCTGATAAAGCTGTTTTAAACAGTGATAAAAATTTCCTCCTATAATCCAAATCAATACTTGTACCTAATGCTTGTACTAATAAATTAAATCTCATATAATATCTCCTTTCTATATCTGTTTGATTATACTATACGCAATATATAAAAATTTCCTTTTTTATAAACAAAAAAGAGCAGAATAACTCTGTTCTTTCCCTTCTCTCACCTTCGACCCGGATTTACAGGATTTACTCAGATTTCTTCACCCCTACAGTGTTATTTACGCAAACGTATGGGCGTACCTATGTGTGCGCCCATAAAATATCATAATCAACGGAACTTCAATATTGATTTACAGAACTGTTATTATTGCGTATATTAACAATTTGACTTAATGAAAACTTTATTGTAAATCTTTTTGCTTTTCTAATTCTTGAACGAATCTTAATAACAGCTCAACTGTTTGAACTTGCCACCAAATTCAGCCTGAACACTTT
>CAZDNU010000150.1:0-2431 GCA_964506865.1 uncultured Fusobacteriales bacterium
GAGGAACAAAAGAGAAAACGAAAAAAGAATTTGAAGTATTCATAGAATATCTTGCTGAGACACTTGAGCGAGAAATCGTGTTTGTAGTAAGTGAAGAATATTCTGATTTGGGGAATGATGTGTCGCGAGGATTGATAGATGTAGCAATAATATCGTCCTCGGCTTATGTGAAATCCAAAGATCAATATGATAATATTGAGTATATATGCAGTCCGTTGACCAAAGATATGAAACACTCCTATGAAAGCTATATTATAGTACGGGCAGATAGTGGTATTGAAAATTATCAGGAGCTCAAAGACAAAACATTTGCATTTGTAGATGAGAATTCTTCCTCGGGATATAAATTTCCATTGGCTTATATGATAAAAAACTGGGGAATAAATCCAAATACTTATTTTTCAAAGACGCTTTTTTTGGGGACACATCCTAATGTGATTATGGCAGTGTACAATAATCAAGTGGTAGCAGGTGCAGTATACGAAAAATGGGAAAAAGCTAGCAAGATTATAGGTCCTGATAAATTAGTAGCGATAGAAGTCATAGAAAATATACCTAGAGACGGAGTCGTAGTATACTCAAAACTTGACGAAAAGCTAAAGCAAGCAATAAAAGAAGCGTTCTTAAGTATAGATAAGAATACTAAAACGATAAGTGGGAAAAATGTATTGGCGAATTTTCTATGGGGGGGCTTTGTGGAAAAAGACGATGAACATTATGATATAATACGGGAAACCAATCAAGTATTAAAAAGTTTTGAGAAAAAATGATCAAAACCTAGAAAGAGGTGTTTTTATGAAATACAAATCATTATATTTATTGATACTATATGCATTCTTAGGTTGGAATGTATTTTCTGAAGAGGCAAAATTAAAATTTCAAGTAGGAGTACCTCCGTGGGCAGGAGAGTATGGGGACGTTATAAATACTTATAATGCTGTTCTCGATTATATCTCAGAAAAAACGGATATAGAATTGGAGCTAGTAGTGGAAATAGACTATGATTCCATTGGTAAAAATATAAATGATGGTAAACTTGATATTGGGATACTACCCTCGACTGCATATGTAAAAGCAAAACAACGTTATAAAAACATTCTTTATCTTTGCAGCAGTGTTGGAAAACGAGAAAAGAAAAGTACATATTCGTCTAATATAGTGGTAAAAAAAGGCGGAGATATTACAAACTTCCAAGACTTAAAAGATAAATACTTTGCATACGTAGATGAGGACTCATCGTCTGGTTACTTGTTTCCGAAAGCTGAAATGCTTGTAAATTGGAAAATAAATCCAGATAAGTACTTTAAAAAGATACTTTTTTTGGGAACACATAAGAATGTGCTAGATGCTATATATGACGAACGGGCAGATGCGGGTGCTGTGTCACAGCATGCTCTTAGTTGCTATACAGATAAGCACGGAGACGTCTTTGAAGTTTTGGAAACTATAAATGATATTCCATTTGATGCAGTGATAATATCAAAAAAAATGGATGTAAAGTTACAAAAGAAAATAAAAAAAACATTACTGGAAATTGATTTTAACACAACAAATAAAACTGGAAATAAAGTTCTGAATAATTTTTTTTTGGGTGGATTTCTGGAAAGAGATGATGCATATTATGATGTGGTGAGGACAAAACAAGACATACTTATACAGTAAATTAATTATGTAGATAGCAAATCATAAATAGGGACAAAGGGGTAATTTATATGATGATGAAAAAAAATTCCATCCATAAACGTTTGGAAAAATTTACTGTGGGAGCTAGTTTTCCGCTTATATTACTTTTTTTACTGATATTTTTTATGATTTACAAATATACTGCGGAAACAATTGATAAAAGCCTTGAAACAGAGAAAAGAATAATTGAAAAAAATATAAAAAGCAGTCAAAAGCAAGTAGAGAGTTTTATTGAAATAGTAAAGCAGGAAAGCAAAATTTTGAAAGCGATGGAGTTAGGTAAAGTAAGTGTAGTTTTGCATTATATTTTAAATTATGCAAAGGAAATATCTATATCGTACGCAGCAGTACATGATTATGAACTTTTTTCGCTTGGAAAAATTCAAAAACCAGACGCATTTTTCGAAAATGACAGTGAAGAAAAATATTTACAAAAAATCATTATGAATAAAAAAAAGAAAGATATATCTATCTTGCAAACTCAAGACGGAATAGTGTATATAGGAGTTG
Organism: uncultured Fusobacteriales bacterium; assembly: GCA_964506865.1. Taxonomy (GTDB): domain Bacteria; phylum Fusobacteriota; class Fusobacteriia; order Fusobacteriales; family JAAYPW01; genus CAZDNU01. The sequence goes on from CAZDNU010000150.1 coordinate 2,194, forward strand.
CTCCTGTATTTTCAGATTATGATGTTGAAAAAGTAATTGGAGTGGTAAGCGCAGGTTATCTTGTAGATGATACTCTTGCAAAAAAAATTGCTGAAGATTGTGTAGGAGAGATAATCTTTACTTATAAAGGAAAAATAATAGCGAGTACATTTAATGACTTGAACCAAAAAAAGGCAGAAATTTTGGAAAAAGAGCTTCAAATAAACAATCATAAAGAATTTGAAAACGATAATAAAAA
>CAZDNU010000151.1:0-4113 GCA_964506865.1 uncultured Fusobacteriales bacterium
CATATTGACTTTCGAGTCAGCGTGTGGTAATATATGACTAACAAGTCAATGACTTGTTGGTCAATCTAAAAAAGGGAAGAGAGACATTAGTTTTATAGGGAGGTAAGGGAAGTAGTGAGCAAGAAAGATAATATAGTAAAAAGTGCTATAGACCTATTGTATCTAAATGGTTATCAAGATACAAAAGTCGAAGACATTACTAAAAGTGCCGGGATAGCAAAAGGGACTTTTTATACATATTTCAAGACGAAAGAGGAGCTGATAGTATATATTTTAAAGGAAGCAAAGCAAAAATATCACAAGATAAGTGAAAAAAGTGTTAATGGTAAAGCAAGTGTAAAGGAAAATTTAATAGATTATGCAAAACAGGAATTTGAATTTGCTGTTGAAAATCAAAAATTATTTACAATTATTATAGGGATGTTGCTAAATGATGTAAATATGAGCTTTGAAATAAAAAAAATAATACATAATGAAGAAAAAAGAGGTTGTAAAAAAATAATAGAAATTTTAAAATTCGGAAAAAATAATAGTGAATTACAAGAGTATTCTAAAGACAGACTGGATCATCTTGCTATATTGATTAATCACATGTTTAAATTTCATCTTGGTAAGATATTTTTAGAAATACCAAAAGATATGGATTTTAGCAAAAAAACTTATATAAAAAAAGGAAAAATAGATAAAGATATAGAACAGGAAAGTGAATTTATAGTAGATATGATATTGCATGGTATAGCAAAACAATAAATTATATAAAAATATAGGAGGGATAATATGAAAAAGTATTTACTGCCTTTATTTGCAGTAGTTTTTTCTATGGCTGCATATGGAGTGGAGATTGGGATCGATGAAGCTATAGAGATGTCGTATGAAAATCATGTAGAGATAAGAAACATGAAAAAGACTTTAGAAAACTATAAACTTCAAAAGAATGAAGCTGTGAAAACAGGGTTGCCAAAGGTAAGCTATAGTGGGGAATATAGCAAGATAGAAGATCTAGATGATGAAATGGGTAGAAATAATGTATCAATAGAACAAACTTTATTTGCAGGTGGAGCAATAATAGAAGGTGTAAAGGTATCAGTAATAACCAAAAGATATGGCGAAGTAGAATTAGATAAGACTAAAAAAGAGGTAAAATTAAATGTACTAACTATATATTCGGATATACTAAAATATGAAAAAAATTTAGATACAATGAAAAATGCCTTGAAAGAACTAAATGAAAACTATAAACTTGCAAAAGAACAATATTCATTGGATATGGTAAGTAAAACAACTGTATTGCAGATAAAATATCGTGTGATAGACTTAGAAAGTCAAATATTAGAAATGGAAAATGCAATAGCTATTAGTAAGATGAGATTGAAAAAAGAGATAGGGCTACCATTGACTGAAGAGTTAAACTTACTAAAAGAAGAACGAGAAGTACTAATGGCAGAGGAGATAAATCTAGAAAAAGACATGGAATATGCATTGGAGAATAATGATGATATAGAGATGGTAAAAATTATAACTAAATTGAAAAAATCATCAGAGGTTATTGATAGAGCAGAGTTATTACCAAAGATAGGTTTTACTTTTAATTATGGAAATTTGGAATCACAAGAGTTGTCAGATTCATTTAAAAATGAAAATATAAATTGGACAGCAGGTGTAGGTGTAAAGATGACTTTGTGGGATTGGGGTAAAAACTACGATAAATTAAAGCGTAGTAAAAATGAAACAGTAAAAAACAAAAATAATGAAGGAGATGTAGTACAGGAAATATTAATTGGAATCCGAAGCACGTATAAAAATCTTTTTAGACTTCAAAAATTAATAGAAGCTAAAGAAGAAGCAATGGTAAGTGCAGAAGAAAATTATAAGTTGGAAAAGGAAAAATTTGCTGCTAGATTAATAACAGCGACAGATTTTTTGGAAGCGGAAAATCAGCTTAGGAGTTCTAGAGTAGATCTAGTAAATACTAAATCGGATTACTATGTAGCATATCATAATTATTTAAATATAATAGGGAGATAGGAGGCAAACAATGAAAAAATATTTATCAATGATATTATTAGTTTTTCTAATGGCTTTATCAGCTTGCGGAGAAAAGAAAGAAGAGCAAAACGAAACCGAAAAACCTGCACAAGAAAAAAAAGAGATGCCAGTAATAGTTGAAAAAATACAGAAAAAAAACATTCAAAAGCGTGTAAGTACAAATTCAGAATTAGTAGCAATAGAAGAAGTCCCGCATGTTACTAAATATGGCGGAGATGTAGAAGAAGTATATTATAAAAATGGAAATAGAGTAAAGAAAGGCGATGTGGTAATAAAATTATCAGATGATAATATCACTATGAACTACAAAAGTGCCAAAGCATCCTACACTGCAGCAAAATCAGCATATGAAGAAGTACAAAAGTTTGCAGAAAAGCGCTTACGCAATCAATATGCAACTGCCAAAAGCAATCTAGTCAATGCAGAACAAAATCTTGAAAGAGTGAAAAGAGGTGCAGATAGCGAAGAGCTTGCTCAAGCAAGATCAGCAATGGAAGCAGCCAAGAAAAATTACGAAGTACAAAAAAATACTTATGAAAAATATAAAACACTATATGAAAAAAAATTAGTTTCAGAAACAGAATATTTAAATATCGAAAATGCATATAAAAGTGCTGAAAGTAAATACATTCAGGCTAAAAATCAGTTAGATATATTGCTTCGTGGAGAAGATAGAGAGACTATTTTAAAATTGGAATCTGCATTGAGCTTAGCAAAAGAACAATATGAACTTTCGAAAAAATATGTAGAAGAAAAGTCATGGGAATACGAGATAGAAGCAAAACGCTCACAATATGAGTCGGCTAAGTCTTCTTATGAATATGCTAAAACAGTATATAATGAATTGATAGTAAAGGCAGAAATCAGTGGAGTAATAGTTGACTTAGACCTTACAAAAAAAACAACAGCAAAAAAAGAATCACATCTATTTACTATAATTGATGATAGCAAGATGGAAGGGAAAAGCGGTATTAGTGGCGAAGATTTACCAGGTATAGAAGTAGGCAATGAGATTACTGTATTGATAGGAGATACTAACAAAGAATATAAAGGGATAATAACAGAAATCAATCCAAAAGCTGATCGAAGTACAAGGAAATTTGCTGTGAAATTTACTGTAGAAAATGATGGAATGCTAAGAAGTGGAATGTATAGTAAAGTAGAAATACCATCTATAGTCAAAGAAACCCTTGTGGTACCTGCAAAAACTGTAGTTATAAAAGATTTGGCTGAATATATATTTTTGACAAAAGATAATAAAGCAATGAAAGTGAAGATAAAGACAGGAATAAGTACAGATGAAGAAGTAGAAATAATAAGTGATAAGATAAAAGAAGGCGATATGATAGTTGTTGACGGGCAGTATTTATTAGAAGATAGAGATAATATACGAATAGTAGAAAATAGGTAGGTGAAATAGATGAGAGCATTTTCGGAATTCTCCATAAAGAGACCGGTAGCTACAACAATGATAATAATAACAATGGTATTTGCCGGATTGGTAAGTATATTTTCTATTCCAACGGCGTTATTGCCTGACTTTGATATACCAGTAGTACTTGTAAGAACTAATTGGGTAGGAGCATCACCAGAAGATGTGGACAAGATGGTAACCAAAGAGATTGAAGATGCAGTAATAAAAGTAGAGGGAGTAGATAAGATATCATCATTTTCAAATCAAGACTATTCTATGGTAGTAGTAGAGTTTGATTATGGAGCAGACAATGATGTGAAGCAACGAGAAGTTCAAACAGAGCTAGAGCTAGATAAGATATTAAATCAGCTTCCTGATGAAGTAGATCCACCGGTTGTATCAAAAGTAGATATAAATGCTAGACCGGTAATCACATATTCTATGACAGGGACTGACTTAACAGAATTATATAATGTTGCTGATGTAATCATAAAACCTCAGCTGGAAAAAATAGATGGCATAGGCGAAATAGATATATCCGGTGGGCTAGAGGAACATATTCTTATTGCTATAGATCCAGAAAAATTACAATCATTTGGCTTGGATATAAGTAGAATAAAAGATTTGGTAAGATTATCAAATATAAATATACC
>CAZDNU010000152.1:0-2860 GCA_964506865.1 uncultured Fusobacteriales bacterium
TCGGATATGACTAGGACCTTATTTTTTGGAAAAAAAATAGACAAAAAACATGAAGAAATATACAATATAGTAAAAGAAGCTCAAGAATTAGGAATAAAAAATGCAGTAGCAGGGACAAAAACGTCAGAGCTAGATAAAATTGTAAGAGATTTTATAATTGAAAAAGGATATGGAGAGAATTTTGGACATAGTCTAGGGCATGGCATAGGACTAGAGATACATGAGATGCCGACGGTGTCGCAAAAAAAAGATATTGTATTGGAAGAAAACATGGTAATAACAATAGAACCTGGAATATATATAGAGGGATTTGGCGGAGTAAGAATAGAAGATGATGTCATAGTAAAAAAAGATAAATGTGAAGTATTAAACAAATTTACAAAACACTTGACAAAAATATAGAAAATATGACCTGTTATGAGGGGGCCTAATGAAAAAAAATCTAAAAATAATAACTTTGTGTATAATTTCTTTTTTCATAACTGCTTGCTTTACTTCAAATATAAAAGAGATAGATAGAGTAGAAGCAGAGACAAAAAAAGTAAGCTTTATAATATATATAGCGGCAGATAATGATTTGCATAGTGCCGCGATGTTAGATTTACAGGAAATATCAGCATCAGATACTGAAAATATAAATGTAATAATATTTTTGGATACAGAAAATGACAAATTAAAAGGAACTTATTATTTGAAAAAAACGAATAATTCGGAAGATAAATTTTTAGGAATTAAAAATTTGAAAATTTTGGAAGTGTTTGAAGAAAAAAATACAGGCGAAGCTATAACTTTAAAGGAATTTTTGAAATATAGCAGACAAAATTATCCTGCAGAAAAGTATGTATTGTCAATATGGTCTCATGGAGATGCTTGGTATGGGGATTATAATATGGAAAATCCTTTTAAAAAAGGTATAGGGGTAGACTTTGACTCTGATAACGATAAATTAAACCTATGGGAACTGGAGTATGCATTGCAGAACACAGAGGTGAAATGGGATGTAGTATATTTTGATGCGTGTTATATGGGGAGTATAGAGTTGGCATATCAACTAAAAGATGTAAGTGATTATCTTGTGTTTAGTCCAAGTATTGTACCAGTATCCGGAGCTGACTATAAGGGTCTTTTAGACAATTTAAATAAAAATAGTGATAAAAATTCTCGAAATATGGCTTTGGATATAGTGGCCGTAAATATGAATGCATATAAAAACTTAAAAGATAAATTTTTGGCTTATACAATTGTTGATCAAAACAACGCAAAAGTATTTTATGAAAATTTAAAAGATGTAAGTGAAGTTTTGTCCAAATATCCGGAGCACAACAATTATATTCATATTGATAGTTTGTTTTGTTATGATGTTGAAAAAGAACATAAATTTTTTGATATAGGAGATTATATAGCAAGCGCAATGAACATAGAAAAAATAGGTATAGATGACCAAAATAGTCTAGAAAGTGCCTCTAAGAATATAAAAGCATCAAATTATATACTTGACTTACAGTACAAAAGTGGGTATTATTATATAGAGAATAAAAATATCATAGGGTTATCGTTTTATGCAATAGTAAATGGAATGTATAAAAATATTTATACTATAAACTTTTATAAGGAGTCATCACGATTTGCAAAAGACATATCCTGGGTGGAATAGTTTGAAAAAAAGCTGAGAATGAAGAAGGAGGATGTAATGAAAAAATTGATAATGGGGTTATTGGTGTTGGTACTATTTGCAGCATGTAGTGAGGATAAAGAGAAACTGGAAATTACCACACTAATGATAGATGGAATAGAGACTACCACTGTAATAGAAGGTACATATGTAGAGTTATCAGTGGAAGCAATGCTAGGTGATGAGTTACGGGAATTATCAGAAGTACAAATAGATGCAGAAAATGGAGAAATATCAATAGATGAAGAGAAGATAATGTATCTAGCATCAGATGCATATATGACGGATATTTTGATGGTGGAAGTAGTAGACAGTGAAGGAAAACGAGCGGAATCAAATATAGAGATAGATATTACAACTAATCCAGTGGCCAGGATAAACAAAATTGTCATTGATGGAGAAACTAACTATAAGGAATTTAGAGCACAAGTGGGAAAAACTGTGGAAATTGATATAGAATTTACAGGCGAAATAATTGACATGAATTTGACAGCAGAAAACGGAGAAATAGTATATAATGGTATAAACTATATGTATACAGCTCCGAGCCAAGCAGGTATAGATACTTTGGAAATAGAAGTAGAGGACCTAAGCGGGAAAAGAAATATAGTAAAAGATATTGAAGTATTTGATGAAAAAGAACTAACATTTATGATATATTTGGGTGCTGATAATAATTTGGACTACTTTGCAAAATTAGATATAGAGGAATTAATAGCAGCAAATATGAATTTAGAAAATGTAAATGTTATAATATTTTTGGATCTATATAATGAAACTGATGCCAGTAGAGGATATATAGAGCTTACAGAAAATGAAAATGATATAATAGAAGGGATGCCAAACGTAAAACTTATAAAATTTACAGGTGAAAAAAATAGTGGTGATTGGAATACATTTAAAGACTTTTTGGATTTTACAGCAAAAAATTATCCTGCTAAAAAATATATACTTGATATCTGGAATCACGGGGATGGATGGTATAATGATCACAATTATACAAATCCATTTATCAGAGGAAAACGTGCTATAGTATCAGATGATAGTTCTAATGGAGATGATCTAAGTCTATGGGAAGTAGAATACGCCATACTAAACTCAGATTTGAAAAAAGTAGATTTAATATATATGGATGCATGTCTTATGGGAGGCGTCGAGGTAGCATATCAACTAAAAGATGTAAGTGAT
>CAZDNU010000153.1:0-10307 GCA_964506865.1 uncultured Fusobacteriales bacterium
AAAAATTAAAAATCCCAATAAATAATTATAAGAAAAATTTACTAACGGTAAATATGTAAGTAGAAGAGAACTGATAATAATAAAATAGAAGAGGGAAGATTTAATGACTAAAAGAATGGAAATTTACAAATGCGACGTATGTGGTAACATAGTAGAAGTATGTAATGCAGGAGTTGGCGAGCTTGTATGTTGTGGTGAAAAGATGAAGCTGAAAACAGAGAGTACAGCAGATAGTTCTGCAGAAAAGCATGTACCTTTTATAGAAAAAATAGAAGGTGGATACCAAGTAAAAGTAGGAGAAAATACTTCACATCCGATGACGGATGAGCACTATATACAGTGGATCGAATTAATTACAGAAAACAAGATTTATAGAAAATATCTAAAGCCTGGAGAAGAACCAAAAGCTTGCTTTATGATAGGAGAAAAAGATAAAGTATTGTATGCTAGAGAATATTGCAATGTACATGGTAATTGGAAAGGTACAATATAAACTTGCACTTAATTTAGAGGGAGTATTAGCCCCAAGCGAAGATAAAATCTAAAAATATAGAATAAACAAGGAGGAAGATAATGGCAGCAATAAGTAAAAAGATGGAAGATGCAATAAATAAGCAGATAAATGCAGAGATGTACTCAGCTTACTTGTATCAGTCAATGTCAGCATATTGTGAAACGGTAGGCATGAAAGGTTTTGCAAACTGGATGAATGTGCAAGCAAAAGAAGAGATGACGCATGCAATGAAGTTTTACAACTATATCCTTGAAAGAGGAGGAAAAGTTGTACTTCAAGCAATAGATGCTCCAAAAATAGATTGGAAAAATCTTATAGAAGTATTTGAAGATGTGTATTCTCACGAACAGCATGTAACATCATTGATAAACAATCTAGTAGATTTAGCTACAGAAGAAAAAGATCATGCAACGGTAAATATGCTTCAGTGGTTTATTGCAGAACAAGTAGAAGAGGAAGCAAATGCTGACGAGATTCTACAACAATTGAAAATGACAGATGGCAAAGGGCCTGCGTTATTTATGATAGACAAAGATCTAAAAGCAAGAGTATTTGTAGATGAAACTGTAGCAAAATAAATATAAATTGCTTCAAAGAAGCAAATAATAAAGAGGAGGTAATATATTAATGGAAAAATTTGTATGTGTAGTTTGTGGATATGTATATGATCCTGAAATAGGAGATCCTGATAACGGAGTAGAAAAAGGCACGGCTTTTGCTGATATACCTGAAGATTGGGTATGTCCTGTATGTGGAGTAGGCAAAGACCAATTTGAAGAAGCGTAAATAGAGTAAAAAAAGAGGTTGATTTTGAAGCGATTAAAATACTTGCTTCAATAAAATCAGCCTCTTTTTTTATTTTTTGGACTAGCAGAACATACAATAGGAAATTGTACTAAATAAGTGAGCGCGTTCAAAGTAAATGCTTGGAAAACAAACACAAGGCATCCTTGCTGGGTTCGGATATAGGGAATCAAACGTTCTATTTTTGAAAAAAATTTGCTTTAGAAAAACTGCTGTATCGGAAAAAAGAATATATCTGTTTTGAGAAAGGAGGGGAAAAAGGTTGTACCGTCTGATGCAAAGAAATTAGATAAGCCAAAAATCATTGGGGGATATTTGGGAAAGGCAAGGTTGTGGTTGTAAATCAATAAAAGTTAAAAAAGTGGAGGGGAAAAAATTGAGAAGAATGTTTATAATTTTAATAGTGTTATTGCTGGGTGGGTGTTTGGCAGAAACAAAGAATAATGATGAAAAATTAGAAGAAGTAAAATCAAGATCAACTTCAAAGTTGCAATTAGTTGAAGGAGATTTGGAGGGATACTACAAAATAATTTCGAAATTGAATAACAAAGCGCTTTGCGTATATGAGGCAGGCACAGAAAATGGTGCCAATGTACATATGTGGAAGTATATAAACGATAACTACACGGATCAACATTGGATTTTGAAGCCAGCAGAAGACGGTTATTATACAATAGTGAATAGAAAAAGTCTAAAATACTTGGATGTTTCAAATGTAAGTAACGAAAATGGAGCAAATATACATCAATGGTTGTACTGGGCTGGAGACAATCAAAAGTGGAAGCTAAAAAAAGATAGTGACGGTTATATTGTATTTACTTCGAAACAAAGTGGCAAGGTTTTGGATATAGACCGAAAAGATAAAAATGATGGAGCAAATGTAATTCAATGGGAATTTAATGATGGAGACAATCAAAAATGGATGTTACATAAACTTGATATAGATGATTTGGAAAGTGGTGACATAGTAGTAGCAAGTAATGGACAAGAAAGTGGTAAGGGGACCTTGGCATCGCCTTTGGATTTAAAAACTGCTATATTAAAGCTGGAACCAGGTAACAGAATTTTGATGCGAGGTGGAGAATATAAATATAGGGAAACTATACGTATAAAGCAAGGGAATAATGGAACGAAAGTTTCTAAAAAAATAATTGAGCCCTATAATGGTGAAAAAGTTATAATTGATTTTAGTGCTCAAAGTTATAGTAATTCAGGTGGAAATAGTAGAGGTATACAATTGGATGGAGATTATTGGCACATAAAAAATATTAATGTCAGGCGTTCTGCTGATAATGGAATGCATATAAGTGGAAATTGGAATATAATAGAAAAGTGTGATTTTTATGAAAATAGAGACACCGGACTTCAACTTTCATGTACCAGTTCTTCTAAAAATATAGAAGATTGGCCAAGCAATAATCTGATCTTGGATTGTTATTCTTATGATAACTTTGATCCTGATGACGGAGAAGATGCTGATGGATTTGCAGCAAAATTATCATCAGGTTATGGGAATATATTTAGAGGTTGCGTTGCGAAAAACAATGTTGATGATGGTTGGGATCTATATACTTACTCGCATCTAGGGCCAATAGGGGCAGTAAGATTGGAAAATTGTGAAGCGAGTAATAATGGAATAACTTCTTCTGGGAAAAGAACAGAAAATAGTGATGGGAATGGATTTAAATTAGGAGGCTCTAATGTGGCTGTAGATCATATATTAGTAGACTGTAGAGCGTACAACAATATGCAACATGGGTTTACCAATAACAGTAATCCCGGGAATATAACACTGATAAATTGTGATGCAGCAAACAATGCAGGGGAGGATTTTAAAATTAAATAGGTGACAGGCACTAAAACAGCAAAAAGTGGAAAAAAATGTTGAAGAATGGTGGAAAACTAAAATAATAAGTGGAAAAAGGTGCCTGTCACCTTTTTTTATTTGACAAGGGCAAAATAATGTATTAATATATTTATATAAATTAAAAAACAAGGAGGATATAAAAGTGAAAAGTTTGATTGTTTTTAGCTCAAAATATGGTTCAACAAAAGAATGTGCATGCATTTTAAAGGATAAATTAGCTGGAGAAACGGATATACTTAACTTAGATGAGAAAAACGAAATTAATTTATCAAATTATGAGAATATAATTTTGGGAGCAGCTATTTATGCTGGAAAGATTTCTAAGGAAATGAAGAAATTTTTGAAAAATAAGAAAGAAGATATATTAAAAAAGAATATTTATATATTTATGTTAGCAGGAGAAAATAGCGAAAATTATAAGAAAAATTATCCAAGAGAGATAATGGAAAAGTGTACTATGTTTAGGTATTTTGGAAGTGAATTAAAATTGGAAGAAGTAGCCCTTCCTCTAAGGTTGATTATAAAATACATAATAAAAGGAAAAAATCATAAAGAATTAAAAATGGAAAATATAGAAGAAATGGCAAAACAAATAGGTGACAGGCACTAAAACAGCAAAAAGTGGAAAAAAATGTTGAATAATGGTGGAAAACTAAAATAATAAGTGGAAAAAGGTGCCTGGCACCTTTTTTTTATTGAAAATGAGCACAAAGTATAGTATAATAATAAATGGAAAGAATTGCACTCAGTGGTAAAATAACTACTGAGTGTAAATTTTTAGAGTGAAGAATGATAAAAAAATTATATAGATAAAGTAAAAGAGTGGAAGGAGTTTGGAATGTACATTGATACGTTTATAAAGAGAGCATTGGAAGAAGATTTGGGAATATTGGGAGATATAACAACCAATAATATATTTAATGATGAGGATAGATCAGAAGCGATATTTAATTTTCGAGAAGAAGCTGTATTAGCTGGGATAGAGATAGCAAAAAGAGTTTTTCAGATGATAGATAGTAGTATTGAATTTACTATATTGAAAAAAGATGGAGACTTAGTAAAGCAAGGTGAAGCTGTGGCTAAAATAAAAGGAAAAACCAAAACTATACTTACAGGCGAAAGACTAGCATTGAATATTTTGCAAAGAATGTCAGGTATAGCTACAAATACAAGAAAATATGCAGATGAAGTAAAAGGTACAGCTGCAAAGATAGCTGATACGAGAAAGACAACTCCGTTATTTAGATATTTTGAGAAGTTGGCAGTGAAAATAGGTGGTGGATCAAATCATAGATTTGCGCTGTATGATGCGGTAATGATAAAAGATAATCATATTGCAGCTGCAGGAAGCATAAGTAAAGCAGTAAATAAAATAAAAGAAAATGTAGCCCATACAGTGAAAATAGAAGTAGAAGTGGATACGTATGAACAGGCAATAGAAGCATTAGAAGCAAGAGCAGATATAATAATGTTAGACAATATTCGAGGGGAAAAATTGAAAAAATGTGTGGAGCTTTTGAAAGGAAAGACGATTATAGAGGCATCTGGAAATATAAATCTTAAAAATATAAGAAAAATAGCTGAAAGCGGAGTAGATGTGATATCTACAGGGGCGGTAATATATTCAGCTCAAAATGTTGATATAGGACTGGACTTTCATTAATAAATATCCAAAATCAGACTATGCTTTAAAGAAGCGTAAGGTAAGAAACGGCACTTTAGTAGAGCCTTAGAGTAGCTAACAAACTATAAAAGGAAGGTGGTGAATCCATTACCAAAAGAATCTGACTAGAACAAGAAGACTTATAATATGAATTGGTGATGGAAAAAGTATGGTGCATGAAAGAAAAGAAAAGATAAAAAAATATGTAAAAGAGTTTATGTTGATAAGCGTAGGCAGAGAAGGAATAAACTTACGTATTAGCAAATTTGGAACTTTTGTAGTTGCAGGCCTAGTGATACTTTTATTTTTAATAGGCTCGCACATAGTAATAAGAGAAATATCACAAAGGAACCGACAAATAGAGCGACATAGAAAGAAAATTAATGAATTAAAAGAGAACATAAGGCAAAAAGATGAAGAATTAAATGAATTAAAAGAGTTTAAACAATTGATTGATGCAATCAAAAATTTGTCGAGACGAGTATTGAATAAAGATGAACAAGCAGAACTAGCACAAGTTATATACAATGAAAGTCAGAAATATAAATATAATTGGAGAATGATAATGGCGGTTATAATGACTGAAAGTACATTCCGGGCTCGTCTAGAGTCCTCGGATCCTTCCTATGGGCTTATGCAGATAAAATATATGACAGCACAAGAAGTAGGAGGGAAAATAGGCGTGAATCTAAACAACAAATATGAACTTTATGATATAACTAAAAATGTCATTATAGGAGGATTCTATTTATTTGAACAAATTTTACGTTTTGATGATGTACAAAAAGGTATAGTAGCTTATAATTTAGGACCTACAAGAACAGATCAAATAAATAGAACAAAAAAAATAGGAGAGAAGATAGAAACGAGATACTTAAAAAAAGTTTTGAATAACTACAATTATTTAAAACAGGAATATCCTCCTCTGGCATCCAATTAAATGCAAATAATATTTTATATGACTTAGAAATAAAAGGTGTTTTCTATTATTTTGAAGTGAAAATATTATTTGCATTTTTATTATATTTGGAATATAATGAATTAGTTGGTAAGAGAAGGGAAAAGATATATATTTGAAGTCAGATTTGCTAAGAGCCTATTTGGGAATATAATTTTGTTGTAAAGCCAGTAAAAATAAAAAAAGAATCCAATAAAAATCAAGGAGAGGTCTTATGAAAAATATAAAATTGATAGAGAACGGAACAATTACAGATGTAGACGGATTTAAATCGTCTGGGATAGTAGCAAATATAAAAGGAAATAATTCTGGAAAAAAAGACTTGGCTCTTATCTATAGTGAAGATGAGTGTGAGGCGGCAGGAGTATTCACTACGAATAAAGTTAGATCTAAAACTATAGATGTTTGCATGGAGAATATAGAAAATAGAATAAAAGCAATAATAGTAAATAGCGGAAATGCGAATGCGTGTGTGGGGAGAAAAGGGTATGATGATGCTAAAAAGATGACAGAAGTAGCAGGAGAAGAGCTAAATATAAGAAGTGATAAAATTTTGGTTTCTTCCACAGGCGTAATTGGTGTGAAATTGCCAATGGATAGAGTGGAAGCTGGAGTGAGACTAGCTTGTCAAAATCTAAAAAATGATGGGGGTCATGACACGGCCGAAGCAATAATGACTACGGATTTAGTCAAAAAAAATATAGCTGTAGAGATAGAACTGGAAGATAAAACAATCGTAAAAATAGGGGCGATAGCTAAAGGGTCTGGCATGATACATCCAAATATGGCAACGATGCTTGCTTATATTACAACGGATATAAATATAGAAAAAACAATACTTTCTAATCTATTGCGAGAGGTTACAAATAAGACATTTAATATGATATCGGTAGATAGAGATACCTCAACAAATGATTCGGCGATTATACTTACAAATGGAAGGGCAAACAATAAATTTATAGATTCGACAAATTGTGTTGACTTTGAAAGATTTAAATTGGCGTTGCATTATGTGATGGAATTTTTGGCCAAAAGTATAGCACGAGATGGAGAGGGTGCAACTAAATTATTGGAAGTAGATGTAAAAAATGCAGAAAGTTTCAAGGAGGCAAAGCAAGTAGGCATGTCTATAATTACGTCTCCGCTTGTAAAGACGGCTATATTTGGCAAGGATGCAAATTGGGGGAGAATTATATCTGCTGTAGGGTATTCGGGAGTGGAGATAAATGAAGGAAGTATTGATATATATATAGGAGATATAAAGGTATGTGAAAATGGTATAGGAATACTGGAGAGTGAAAAAGAGGTAAATGAGGAATTAGAAAAAGAGGAAATTAAAATAATGGTAGATTTGAAAATAGGACAATCGGATGCAAGGGTTTGGGGTTGTGACTTGACTTATGATTATGTTAAGATAAACGCAGACTATAGAAGTTAAAAGTTCGAAGATGGGGAGCGTCCCCTAACTAAAGGAGGTTTGACAAGATTATTGATGAAGGAAAAAATAGAAAGGGCAAACATATTGATGGAGGCTTTACCTTACATCAAGGAATTTTATGGCAAAACAGTTGTATTGAAGTATGGTGGCAATGCAATGGTAAACGAAGAAATCAAAGAACATGTAATGCAGGATATAGTGTTGATGAAATATGTGGGTATTAATCCAGTGATAGTGCATGGTGGTGGACCGGAAATAAATAAAATGCTTGCTAAGGTTGGTAAAAAATCAGAATTTACACATGGAAACAGGATTACTGATATCGAGACTATGGAAATAGTGGAGATGGTCCTTGCTGGCAAAATAAACAAGGATATTGTGACTAGGATAAATAAGCATGGCGGAAAGGCCGTAGGAGTAACAGGTAAAGATGCAGAAATCATATTAGCTGAAAAAAAGTATATAGATCATGACGGAGAAAAATTAGATATAGGCTATGTAGGAGAAGTAAAAAAAATAAATCCTAAAATGATAAGAATTTTAGAAGAGAATGGCTATATTCCGGTAATATCTCCTATAGGAGTAGATGAGGCTGGAAATACCTATAATATAAATGCTGATTATGTAGCTGGAGAGTTAGCAGCGGCTTTACAGGCAGATAAATTTGTGCTGATGACTGATATAAAGGGACTTATGAGAGATTTAAATGCTGATGATAGCTTTATAAGTCAAATTAGTCGAAAAGAAGTAAAAGAATTAATAGCTGACGGCACAATATCAGGTGGGATGCTTCCCAAGATATCTGCTTGCTTAACTGCAATAGATAAAGGAGCGGAAAAAGTACATATTATAGATGGAAGAATAAGACATGCCATATTATTAGAGCTATTTACTGATGAAGGAATAGGAACGATGATAACAAAGTAGGATATCGTAGGAGGAAAAGGATGAAAATAGAAGAAATAAAAAATAAAAATAAAAAATATATTATGAATACTTATGGAAGACTAGATATTTGTCTAGAAAGAGGGCAAGGAACAAAGGTATGGGATACAGAAAACAATGAATATTTGGATTTTTTAGCAGGGATAGCAGTTACAAATTTAGGGCACTCTAACCCAAAAGTGATTCAAGCTCTAAAAGATCAAGTAGATAAAATGTTACATAGTTCAAATTTATATTATATAGAAAATCAAGTGAAATTAGCAGAGTTGATAGTTGAGAATAGCTCTATGGACAAAGTTTTTTTCTGTAATAGTGGAGCTGAGGCAAACGAGGGCGCTATAAAATTAGCTAGAAAATATGGAAAAATGAAAATGGATGGGAAATCAGAAATAATAACTATGAAAAAATCATTTCACGGACGTACGATTACTACAATTACAGCTACAGGGCAAGAAAAATATCAAAAAGATTTTACGCCATTAACAAAAGGATTTAAATATGCTGAATACGGGAATATAGCTGATCTAAAATCTAAAATAAATGAGAATACTTTGGCTGTTATGTTAGAAGTAATACAAGGAGAAGGTGGCGTCAATGTATTGGAACAAAGTTATTGGGATGAAATAAGCAAACTAATAGATGAGCATAATTTACTATTGATAATAGATGAAGTGCAAACAGGAGTAGGACGTACAGGATATTTATTTGGATATGAAAGATATGGTCTAAAACCCCATATAGCTACCTTGGCAAAAGGGCTTGGAAATGGAGTGCCTATAGGGGCTGTTACTTCTACTGATGAGCTTGCTGTATTTGTACCGGGAGATCATGCAAGTACATTTGGAGGCAATCATTTGGTTACTGCAGCTGGTATAGCAGTATTAGAAGAAGTAAGTAGAAAAGAATTTTTAGATGAAGTGATAGAAAAAGGAAATTACTTTAAAACTAGATTGTCTGAACTACAAAAAAAATATAAGTTGATAAAAGATGTAAGAGGCGAAGGACTGTTGATAGGAGTAGAACTAGAAGATGTATCGAAAATATCGCAAATAACTCAAAAGATGCTCTCAAAAGGAGTGTTGATGGGAAGCGCAGGAGGCATAGTACTGAGATTTGCACCTCCGCTTACAGTAAGCAAAAAAGAGATAGATATAGTGGTAGATAGATTAAATGAAGTACTTGGAGAAATATAACTTAATAAAATAAAAAAAGGGTTCAAAATTTAAATTTTGAACCCTTTTTTTATTTTATTACTTCGCCATTTCTAAATACTAACTTTTCAATAATTTTTCCATTTTCATCGTAAAGCATAAATGTTCCATCTTTTTTTCCGTTTACATAAAAACCTTTTGCTTTTATTTGGCCGTTTTCGTTTTGATGAAAAGATATATACGGACCATCTAAAAGACCATCCCTGAATGAAAATTTTTCATTGTAAAGACCAGCACTGCTGTTTTTTAAAAATGAGTAAGCTGTTCCTGTAAATTTGACTTTTTCTTTTTTTTTGGTTAGGTAATAGTAAGAATAGCCTTCTTTGACTAATGTGCGAATATTTACAGAGTTAGAGCTTTCGGGCCGATGAAAAATCCCTGCAAATACAAAAAGTGTAAAAAATAAAACGAAGAAAATAATTACAATCTGTATAGTTTTTTTTATTTGAATCAACCCCTTTCGTTAAGATAATAATATTATATCACATTAAATGTAAATTTCAAGTAGATTTTTTTATGTGAGGTGGGTGTTCGCAAAATATTAGTAAGAAGAGCAAAAAATGACTGTAACATAACCGAACCCGGAAATAGAACGCAGTTTAGGATGCAAACTTTATCTGTGGGCGAAAAAAATACAAAGCATTGAGGAATAAGGGCAAAATAAGTTCCAATTTTGAATAATAATTGCTTATATTCTAAATAGTGTATCAGTTGTGAAACTGATATAACAAAATACAAGGAGGGGAATATAGTGAAAAAAAGTTTTATTGGGGTTTTGCTTTTAGTTTTGGTTTTGTTTTCTGGGTGCGTAAACAAAACTGAAGAGCTAAAAGAAGTGAAGGCAGGAGCTGGCATTTTGCTAGAGGAAAGCAAAGGTGGTGTGCAAGTATCAACAGAGGAAGCTTTG
>CAZDNU010000154.1:0-2659 GCA_964506865.1 uncultured Fusobacteriales bacterium
ATGAAGAAAAAAAAGAAAAAGATGATAGAATTATATATGGGAAATTGATAAAACAAGAACCAATTAGCTTTACAGAATTTGATGAACTCTATGCTGGAGATAATGTGATTATCGATGGGGAAGTGTTTAAATTTGAAACGCGAGACACAAGTAAAGGTGGACAACTTATTAGTTTTAATATAACAAATTACAAAGATTCCATAAGTGTAAAAGTCTTTTTAAAGCCGGAAAGCAAAAATTCTATTTCAATGAGCAACGGAATTAAAGTGAGAATAAAAGGACGAAAACAACCGGATAAATTCAATCAAGGAGAAGATACGATCTTTGCATCACACATAATGAAATTATCTCAAGCTACCAAAAAAGTAAGAGAAGACAATAGTGATAAAAAAAGAGTAGAACTACACGCACATTCAAAAATGTCCGATATGGATTCTGTAGCAGAAGTAGAAGAACTAATAGAACGTGCTGCAAGCTGGGGGCATAAAGCAATAGCCATAACGGATCATGGAGTGGTGCACTCTTTTCCATTTGCATATAAGGCCGCCAAGAAATACAAGGACTTTAAGGCTATACTAGGTTGCGAAGGTTACTTAGTAGATGATGAAGTACAGATGGTAGTAGCTCCTAAAGATATACCGATAGAAGAGGAAACTTATGTGGTGTTTGATATAGAAACAACAGGATTTGATCCGTATAATGATGCAATAACAGAAATAGGAGCTGTAAAATTAAAAGGAAATAAAATAATAGATAGATTTAGTAGTTTTGTAAATCCAGAAAGACCGATACCATTTAAGATAATAGAAATAACTAAGATAACAGATGCAATGGTAAAAGATGCACCAAAAATACAAGAAATATTACCCCATTTTATAGAGTTTGTAGGAGATGCTACAGTAGTTGCGCATAATGCTAATTTTGATGTAGGGTTTATAAAACAAAAGTCAAAATTGATCAATAGAACTTTTGAAAATTCAGTAATTGATACATTGCAGTGGAGTAAAAATATATTGAAAGATCTAAAACGACATAATCTAAAAGCATTGAGTAAATACTTCAATGTAAGCTTAGAAGGTCATCACCGAGCTGTAAATGATGCAGAAGCCACTGCTGAGATATTTCAAAAATTTATTGGAATGCTTTTGCGACAAAATATATATAAACTAACAGAGGTAGATGATGCATTTGAAAATAATATAAAAAAAGCTCCCACCTATCATGTGATAATATTGGTAAAAAATCTAAAAGGCTTAAAAAATCTATATGAGATAGTATCAAAAGCTCATATAGAACATTTTTATAGAAGTCCGAGAATACCCAAAAGTCTATTGAAAGAAAAAAGAGAAGGCTTAATTATAGGTTCTGCATGTGAAAGTGGAGAATTAATACAAGCTTATTTTAAAGGAAAGACGAAGCAGGAATTGAAAAAGATTGCAGAATTTTATGATTATCTCGAAATACAGCCAAATTCTAATAATATGTTTTTATTAGACAAGGGCATTATAAAATCAAGTAAAGATTTAGATGAAATGAATTCATATATATATTCGCTAGGAAAAGATCTAAGCAAACCTGTAGTAGCCACAGGAGATGTGCATTATTTGGATCCCAAAGACCACATATATAGGAGCATACTAATGTATGGCAAAGGGTTTAAGGATTTTGATAGAGACAGCGGTCTTTATATGAGGACTACAGAAGAGATGCTAGATGAATTTGCATATCTTGGAAGCCAAGAAGCCTATGAAGTAGTTATAGAAAATCCAAACAAGATAGCTGATATGGTAGAGAAGATACAACCTGTACCAGATGGTTTTTATCCCCCGAAAATAGAAGGGGCTGAAGAACAAGTACGAGAGATGACATATAAAAAAGCAAAAAGCATATACGGTGAGGAATTGCCGGAAATAGTAGAGCGAAGAATTGAAAGAGAGTTATCAGCTATAATAGGAAATGGATTTGCAGTACTTTATCTCATCTCGCACAAATTAGTAAAGAAATCACTTGATGATGGTTATTTGGTAGGCTCTAGAGGGTCAGTAGGCTCTTCTTTGGTAGCTTACATGATGGATATAACAGAAGTGAATGCACTTTATCCTCATTATATATGCAAATGTAAGTATTCGGAATTTATGGATTTTGAAGGTTGTGGTGTAGATTTACCTGATAAAGCATGTCCACACTGTGGAGAAAAATTAAAAAAAGATGGATTTTCCATACCATTTGAAGTATTTATGGGATTTAACGGGGACAAGGTCCCGGACATAGATTTAAATTTTTCAGGAGAATATCAGGGGAAAATACACAAGTACACAGAAGAATTGTTTGGCAAGGAAAATGTATTCAGAGCAGGTACAATATCAACTTTGGCAGAAAAGAATGCTTATGGATATGTGAAAAAATATGTGGAAGAAAATGAATTTTCAATGCGAAAAGCTGAGATGGAACGGTTGGCAAAAGGTTGTGAAAATGTAAGAAAAACTACGGGACAACATCCGGGAGGCATGATAGTAGTACCATACGGACGTAGTATATATGAGTTTACGCCTGTACAAAGACCAGCAAATGATATGAAATCAAGCTCGATAACCACACATTTTGATTATCATGTAATGGATGAACAGCTAGTAAAACTAGATATATTGGGGCATGATGA
>CAZDNU010000155.1:0-2416 GCA_964506865.1 uncultured Fusobacteriales bacterium
TCAAGACAAGGAAGTATCACAAAGTATAAGAGCAATTGAAACTTCAGCAGAACGTATGCGAAATATGGTAGAAAAACTATTGGCATTTAAAATACTAGACTAAGTAAAAAAAATTTAATAAATGAAGAATTCAAAATATCGGACATAGTATATGATGTCTTGAAATTGGTGGATACTTACGATTATGAAACGGATGCAAAAATAAAAATAGATGTTGAAAGTATTTTTGAAATCACAAAGTTTATAGGTGATAAATTTAAAATAGAGCATATATTGTATTACCTACTTGAAAATGCAGTGAAATTTACCAAAGAAGGTGAAATTCACTTGATAATTGAAAAATTAAAAGAAGAACGTAGTAGGGTAGAGATAAAGGTAACTGTGTCTGACACTGGGATAGGTATAAAAAAAGACATACTGGGGAATATTTTTAATGCTTTTTATCAGGGAGAGTATTTTTTAACAAAAGTATATTCGGGAGTGGGGATATCATTGACAATTGTAAAAAATATATGTGATGAAATGAATGGTAGCGTTGATGTAAGTACAGCAGAAGGACAGGGAACTACATTTCACGTTATTTTGCCGCTAAATTTAGCAGAAAACAGTAATTAAACGGAGGAATTATTAATTATGAAAAAAATAATTTCTGTAATGTTATTAATAGTATCTCTGCAGGGGTGTTATTATACAAGGTTGTTAGAAGTAAAAAAGCAGATGAAAGATTTCGAACGTTATTTTCATATATCTAATGAAAATAATTTTACAATGGAGTTTAAAAAGCCAATTTTGTTAGAAAAAGATATAGTTAAAATATTGAACTCTGCGCCATATCATTTAGAGGAGATCAACGATAAAAATAACTATCATTATATACTTATAAAGGATATCTCAACTAAAAAAGTAATAGATCATGACTATGACATACCAATATGCTTTAAATTTGAAAACGGAAAACTAAAAAAATATATTTCAGATAAAAAATTTCCCAAAGTTTTTTCAAAATTGTTTTTAAATGATGTATTTAAAGGTGTAGGACATGCCAAATTAGATAAAAAGAGATTTTTGCTACTGGTAGATCTAAAAAAAAACATGAAATCTAGCAAAAGATATAAAATGCCAACGGTAAAGAATTTTTTGGAATTTTTGGGAGAGCCTAGTGAGATTGTATATAATGAAAGTAGATATAATCTATCATACAGGTATCAATTACGAGGAAGCGACAAAAATAACCTGAAACTAGATTTTAAATTTTATTTCAATATAAATACAATGCAACTAAATAAATTGTCAATGCAGATAAAAGGATATGACTTATATTAACAGTAGAGTATAATAAAGATTCACACAGCATAAAGTACTACAGTATATAAAGATTTGGTCTTATGGGAGGGAAATAAAATGAAAAAATATTATTTTGTGGGAAATAGTTTGACTTATTTTTATGATGGGATATATGTACACCTACAAGAATTACTAAAATCAGCAAATAAAAAAGCAAAAATAGACGATTATTGTAAGGCAAATGAAAATTTGAAAGGGCACGTAGAAAATCTTAATCAGCTTGAAAAAATTAAAGAAAAAAAATACGACTATGTTATATTACAGGAAGAGTCCAACAAGCCACTTACACTGCATGGAAAAGAGGAATTCTTTTTTCCATATGCAAAAAAATTCTATCAAACAGTAAATGAGTATGGGGGCAAGATTGTATATTACATGACTATGGCAAGACAAAACAAGTCATATGAAAAATACCTGAGAGATCAAGAAAAGATACGCGAAAGTTATGTGGAGATATCCTCGGAAACCAATGGATTGATAGTACCGGTAGGGCTAGCTTGGGAAAGAATGAGGCGAGAGTATCCAAAACTAAATTTATATCACTTGGATTACCCGCAAGCTCCCGAAAAAAATATTCATCCTAATTTAGCTGGAATATATTTGGCGACATGTGTATTTTACAACACATTATTTGGAAGTATGTTAGAAGATAAAGCAAATTATATACCCGAAGGCTTATCAATGGATGAAGCAATAACTATACGAGGCGTAGCAAATGGAGATTACGACATACATAAGAATCTTTTGATGTAGAAGAAAAAATGCGAATGAAGAAGATTAGCTGAGGTAAAAAACGGAGAAAGAGTATATTTTGTAGTAGAGAGGCTAAATATTTGCCTCTTTATTTTTTTTAATTCCCTCACAAATATTATACAGCTTTATTTTAAAAGACAAATACTTGATTTTTTATATGAGCTTTGACTTTACGAAAACAGTACAAAGAGAAAAGGGATATTGTACTCGAAGAATAAAAAGCTAATTATAAAATAAAGATATTCCTGTATACTGAAATAGCAACAATAGTACGAAAACAATCCACGAAAAACGCTATAAGTATAGTTTATAAAAAAAA
>CAZDNU010000156.1:0-6435 GCA_964506865.1 uncultured Fusobacteriales bacterium
GGTGTGGTTTTTTTAAGAAAAATAGTAAGAGGAGGAGCTGATAAGAGCTATGGAATAGAAGTAGCTAAACTAGCTGGTCTTCCAGAAGAAGTCTTAAGAAATGGTAAAAAAATACTAAGAAGCCTTGAAGAGAGAAAAGCGATTATCGAAAAAAAGATAGAAGCAACACAGTTATCGTTATTTTCTAGTTTGAAAGAGCAAGAAGTTGCGATAAAGCAAGAAGAGAAAAGTGAAGAAATAGAAATTATTTATCAATTGCAAGAGATGGATATAAATAACATGACGCCTTTAGAAGCATTAAACAAATTGGCAGAAATAAAGAAAATGCTTAAAAATTAGTCTGGGAGGATACACAATGATAGAAATTTTAAAAAAAGGTCTATATGCTTTTATGTTTCTAGTATTTTTGGTATATATATACAATAGTTATATAAAGAAAGATACAGGAGACAGTATAACAATTCGAGAACAAAATGAAAAAATAAAAACGCGCAATGTAAGATATGATATAGGAGATGAATATGAAGTAGAAGCAGAAACGCAAACGGAAGATAAGTCGAGCGATATGACTTATTTTACTGTAGCTAAAGCAATGTTTGATAATTTGGAACTTCGAGGCAAAGAAGCAGTTGTAGATAAATACAATAATATGGTTTTGAAAGGAAATATCATAGGCAAAAGTACTTCTGGGTGGGAAATATATGCTCAAGAGATCAAATACGATGACAAGAAAGGGAAATTCCATACTAATACAAAAGTAAAAGCAGTAAATCCTGTTGAAAAAATAGAAATGGAAGCAGATAATTTTGAGGCAAATAAAGATTTTACGGTATTAACTTTTACAAAAAATGTAAAGATTAACTCTGAAGATATGACTCTTAGTTGTAATCGAGCTATATACAACAGAAAAAGTCAATACGTAAAAGTCACAGAAAATGTAAGATTTCAAGCAAAAGACCTTGTAACAGAAAAAGGTGAATTAAAAAAGATATCAGCTATGTTTAATCAAGGAATATACAATATGGCTATGGGCCAGTTTACTTCATATGGAAGGTTTACCATATATTATCAGGGGTATGCCCTAAAAGGTGATAATTTAATATATTTTAATACTACCGGCGATGTAAATATATATGGAAATGTAGAGATATTAAAGGGAGATATGCTAACGAAATTAAGTAAAATATATTATAGTAGAGACAAGCAAAAGATAACTCTAACAGGGCCTATATTAGGGAAAAAAGGAGATTATAACTATAAAGGTGAAAATGGGAGCATAGATGTGGCTACAGAAAGCTTCAAGATATTGGATAATGTAGAGATATATAATAGTGAGACTAAGTTAAAAGCAGATGAGTTGGAGTTTAAAGATAAAGAAAACAAAATGTACTTGTATAGCAATCTTACAAGTTTTATCGAATTAAAAGGTGATGATTATCGAATAGTAAGCAAGACAGCTGAATTTGATACTCTAAAAGAAGTTATTTATTTGCCGGAAAGGTATAAATTTGAAAGAGAATTGGTGTTTTTAGAAGGAGAAAATCTAATATTTGATACAAAGACGCAAAAAGGAACTTCAGAAAATAATGTGCTACGACGAGAAAGAGAGACGCTCTATGCAGATTTTGCAAATTTTGATATGATAAATAGAATCCATGTGCTTAGTGGAAGAGTCCGAGGTAATTATCAATATTATGACTTTAATACAAGTGAGGCAATTATAAATGAGTATCAAGAAACAGTAGAAGCTATAAAGCCATTTTTTATTGAAAATAAAAATGAAAAAATAGCACTTAGTGGTCAAGAAGGAGTTTATGACAATAAACTACAGGAAATACGAATAAATAAAGATGCAAAGATGCTAAGTGGAGATTATGAGATAAAGGCAAAGAAAATTCGTTATGATATACAAAATGAATCTGGACTAGCAGAAGGGAAATTAAAGCTAACAAATGAAAAAGATAATATTACAGGGACTGGAGATAGAGCTACCTTGAAAAATGGGAAAGAGCTTGTAGTGGAAGGTATGCTGGAGTATAGAATGAATGACTATGTTTTAAATACGAAAGAAGCGATCTATGTATTTGATGAAGAAAAAGTTTATTTTGATAATCCAGGAACTTTGGTAAGTCGACAAAATAGAACTAAAGTGGAATTTGAAAAAGCTGAATATGACAAAAGAAACAATATAAGTCACTTACATGACTTTCGAGGCGAAAGAGAAGGTGTACGCTTTAGAAGCGATACTGCAGACTATGTTGGAGATGAAAAAAAGTTTGTAATGAAAGGAAACGCCAAAGTTATGAGAGCAAACTTGCTAATGAGTTCAGTTCAGTTTGACTATTATACAGAAACAGGCGAATTGGTGTCAGAAACAGATCTGACCATTGTAGAAGATAATATACAAATAGTATCAAAAAAAGGAAAACTAAATACTGTAAATAAGACAATTGAAGGTGAAACTGTAGTAATGACAACTAGTAGAGGGGATAGAATCACAGGCGATTATTTGTTTGGAGAATTTCTAAAGAAAGAGTTTAACTTTAAGGGAAATCTACAGGCAGATCTGGTAGATGGGATATCATTTAGCGGGGATATGGCAAAACTATATTTTGTAGAAAATCCAGATATAGATAAAGATATAGCTTCTGTAGAAGACTTAGAGAATGATAGATTCTTTTTAACAAGAGGCGAGATAAAAAATAATGCGGAGTTTAATTATCGAGATATAAAACTAAATTCTGAATTCTTAGAAATAGATTTAGATAAGAAAATAGTATTTGGAAAAGGGACATCTATATTGAAACTAGATGAGCAAACGGATATAACTGCGGACTACATATATCTTGATGTAGAAAATGAAACAGGAGAAATGGAAAATAACGTTAAGATAACAAATAAATCTGAATTGACAGGCGTTATAAATACATCTGCAGATAGAGCGACCTTGGATAACAAAAATAAAAAAGTAATGCTTTCGGGAAATGTAGTATCGTATCAAGGCAAAACAAAAATAATGGCAGAAAAAGGTGTGTATGATATCGAAACAAAAGAGCTGTCTGGAGCAGGAAACATACATCTAAAATATAATATAGAAAGCGAAGAGGATAAAGAAAAAGCCAAAGACGAAGAGCAGAAAAAAAGACTAGAAGAAAATGAAGGAGAAAATATAGAAGAGATAAATGCTGTAGATGAAAGTGATGAAACAACAGAACCAGTAGAAGAAAGTGATATAAAATTGGAACTTGAAATGGAAAAAGATCCACAGGACTCAAAAGAGGATGATCAAAATATAATAGAACTCGAATAATAAGCATAAAAAATATAAATTAAGAAAGGTGGTGCAGCTATTATCGGAGAATTAAAAAAATATAGCTTTGGTAATAGAGAGAAAATATGAGTGTAATATCTGCAAATAAACTATCAAAATCATATAAAAAAAGACGAGTTGTATCTGATGTGAGTCTAGAATTAAACAAAGGAGAAATAGTAGGGCTTCTAGGACCAAATGGAGCGGGGAAAACAACAACCTTTTATATGATAGTAGGCATAGTAAAACCTGAAACGGGAATAGTGAAATACAATAATAATGATATAACAAAATATCCAATGTACAAAAGAGCTAGACTGGGAATAGGTTACCTTGCACAAGAAGCATCTGTCTTTAGAAATATGACAGTAGAGGACAACATAAAAGCAGTATTAGAATTGAAAAAAATGAAAAAAGCGGAAATAAAAGAAAAAACAGAAGAGTTGTTGGAAGAATTCAAAGTAACACATGTAGCAAAAAGTTTTGGATTTGCACTTTCTGGTGGAGAACGAAGGCGAGTGGAGATAGCAAGAGCTTTGGCAAATAATCCTGATTTTATATTGCTAGACGAACCCTTTGCAGGAGTAGACCCTATTGCAGTAGAGGATATACAAAATATAGTACTTTACTTGAAGGAAAAGGGTTTGGGGATATTGATAACTGATCACAATGTAAAAGAGACCTTGAGTATAACAGAAAGAGCATATATAATGGCAGAAGGGGAAGTCTTAATACAAGGAACAAGCGAAGAGATAGCAAACAATGAAATAGCGAAAAAAGTTTATCTGGGAGCAAAATTTAAATTATAGGTTCATTATATCGATATAATAGCGTGTGGCAAAGAAATAATTAATCTGAAAAGAGGTTATAGAATGAAGAATGTTTATATATTAAGTGATTCAATTTCTATAAAAGAAAAAGTGATAAACTATATAGATGGGGAGTTTTTGAAATTGTCAGGAGTTTCAAATTCAGTAAGTGAAGGACTTTTGGAAATAATAGCTAAAAATCCGGACCTTATATTTGTATCTTTTAAAAAACATCACAGTATGTTGCGAATGCTTTCGGGAAGAAAAGTCTTTCATGTAGGAGATGTAAAAATACTGGACGGCAAACAGATTTTGGAAAATGAGATACCCTACTATTTGAAATTGGAAAAGGAGAAAGAGCGAAAGAAACGAGCATATATAATAAAAGAAAAACTGGACTTGGTTATAATAGGTATATCAACAGGAGGACCTGCAACACTCAAAAAGTTAATTCCTAAAATAAGGCAAGATATATCATTACCAATAATTATCAATCAACATATGCCACCGGGATTTACATTTGAAATGGCCAAAAGTTTAAATTATATATCTAAAATAAAGGTGAAAGAAGCCAAGGATAACGAAAAAATAGAAAAAGGGAATATATATATTGTGCCAGGAGCCTATAATGCTACGATAAAAGAAAAAAATGCTACTTATTATTTCGATATGCATTCTGAAAAGAATGGAGTGTATACTCCATCTTTGGATTTTTTGCTAAAAAGCATTATAGGTACAGAAAATCTGAATCCGCTTGTGGTAGTGATGACCGGAATGGGAAATGATGGATTTGAAGGCATAGTAACTTTGAGAAAACACAAGAGAGGCTTTATATTGACTCAAAATGAAGAGGAATGCATAGTATATGGCATGCCAAAATATATAGATGAGCGAAAGTTGTATGATATAAAAGGACTTGAGATATCAGAGATTGCAGAGCAGATCAATAAGAAGGGGTAATTAATATGAAAGAATTTATTGAAAATCTTGAAAAAATAAGTCAATGTAAAATATGCTTGTATTATGACGGAAAACGTTATGGAACTTATGAAAGCAAAGAAAAAAATGAAGAACAAAAAAGTCTGTCTGTAGAAGATTTCCAAAAGTATGAGCTTATAAAAAAGATAGTATTTGACTATATAGAAAAACTGGACGAGATAGATCAAATGACTCATAAACTTTACCATAACTATGAAAAGATATACAGCTTGCTTGAGATATCAAAACTACCTATAGAAAACATATCGGATAGAGAACTTATTATGGTATATTTGAAGATAGCAAAAAATATTTTGGGGTACAAAACAGCATATGTATACTATGAAAATCTAAATGATATAATACATAATGGGAAACTACTTCATGAGCCAAGTGAAATAGAAAAAATGATACATAAAGCTGAAAAAACAATTGAACCAAAATGTTTTAAAGATGAATATACTGAAATAGCCTATGAAGTAAATGAAAAATTGAAACTTATTATGGTATTTGAAAAAGTAGAAAAAAAATCAGAACTTATAGAAAATATAAAAATTTTATCTGAAATACTAAATGTAGTCTTGAAAGAGCATAATTACAAAGAGGAAATAGAGGACATATATATAAACTTATTGAAAGAAATAGCTATGGTAGTAGAAAGACGAAATCATATATACGGTAACAGGACAGATATGGATACCGTAGTAAGATTGACGATATTTTTAAGTAAAAAAATGAATCTAGATAGAAATGAAGTAAGGGCATTGTTGATATCAATAATACTGCGGGATATAGGGACAATACTGATATCTGAAAACATACTGCACAAACGAGATAATCTAAATAGGATAGAAGAAACAATAATATCAAGACACCCAGAATATAGCTCCAAATTACTAAAAACAAGTCATTACTTTTATGTATATGAAGAAGTGGTGAAGCATCACCATGAACGTTGGGATGGCAAAGGTTATCCAGATGGTCTGAAAAAAGAGGAAATTCCATTCTTTTCTAGGGTAATAAGCTTGATAGATACATTTTGTGCAATGATAAGCAAAAGAGTCTTTAGAGATGATCAAGAATATTCGTTAGATGAAGCTAGAGAGTATATACTAAAAGAGCGAGGAGAAAAATTTGATCCGAAACTAGTAGATACATTTATAGAAAACTTTGATGAGGTCAAGAAAATATTGGAAAAAAGTAGTTGACAAATTATTTGAAATTAGATATTATATAAAGGATAAACTTGAACCTGATTCAGTAGGAGTATAACGGAATACCTTATATTAAAGCAATACTTCGAGCTACATCTTAACTTTGTAAGTTAAATCAAAGTTT
>CAZDNU010000157.1:0-2112 GCA_964506865.1 uncultured Fusobacteriales bacterium
AAAGAATAGTTTTGGATATAAAAGTGTAATAGCACAAAATGATGATAATGATATTTATGCCTTGGAAACAAAGGCAGAATTTGATTACCTAAATAATAAAAATATAGACAATGTATTTCGAATAGGATATTCGGAAATAATATCAGACTATCAAAATAATGATGATGAAATGAATATAACTAAGTCCTTATACTCATTTAGTACGCGTTTATCATATGATAAATTTAAATGGACAAATTTAAATTTTGAGATGGAGTATGCTTCAATAAAAGGGCCAAATATAAAAGAATTAAATAGAGAAGCCAAGGAGACGGGTCCATTATTTGGACGAACGGTAAAAAATAACGATGCATTGTATTTATATACTTATGGAAAAATAAAAAGAAATACAGGTATTAGTTTTGCAGGTGGAATATACAATTCCGGTGAACATTTTGATATATCAGGGCTAAGTGATACAGATAGAAAGATATTTCCTGAAACTGGCTTAGTAAAGGCACAAAATGATAAGCAAGCAACTATGGCTAAGCTAAAATATGACTATAAAGAAAAAAATAAGGTATGGACAGAAATTATTTTTGCAAACTATGGATCAAATATAAAAAATAACATCTTAGCTTCTGAATTAAGATGGCTAAATACTTGGAATGTGTTGCCTGGTAATAAAGCTAAATTACAGTTTGAATACAAATTGGAAAAAGATGAGATAAATGCATTAAACGCTACAACTTCAGAGGAGACATTAAATACTGATAGTATAAATGAAAAAGGTAAAGTAACGTATGAAGCGAAAAGTAAATTTAGAGTTTTTCCAAAGCGCTCAGAGCAAAATATATCATTTAGATATTCGTATGATAAAGACAAAGAAGACTTTGAAGATAGAGAAAAACATATTAGATTTTATATTGACAATGAAACTCAGATAAATGAAGTTCTTTATCTTAAAACAGCTCTTGCATATAAAAAAAGCGGACTAGACTTGGAAAATAAGGCAAAATATATCTTGAAAAATGGGAGCTGGATAAGATCATATGAATACAATGAATTTTATAAGTCAGATAACTTAGAATTAGCACTAGGCATGGAAATAAAACCAAAAGAGAAAAAAATAGGGACTATAAATTTTGGAGCTTATATGAATTATTATGATCAAAAAGGCGGAGAAGACATATTAACAGGTGAAGATGTGTCCAAGAAATATGATGAAACGAAGTTTCATATATTTGCAGCGCATGAATACAAAAGAGGAAACTGGACTATAAATTACGGACTAAAGTATCATATCGAAAAAGAAGCTGTGATCAACGATACGTATGATAATTACTCACTGAAAGACTTAGATAAATCAAAAGGTGGCTTAAATGACTGGTCTTATGCTATAGGAGTAGAGTATAAATATACTAAGGATACTTTATTTGCATTGGAATATGGAGATCCTAATATAAAAGATGATGATGAATTTATGTATGACGACTTATCATTTGCTGATGGCATGCAAGATAGACTAACAGCTAAATTTCAAATGAAGTTTTAGGAGAGCCACTTCGCCAAGTAAGATTATGAATTGTTTTTTCAAATCATATAGTCGAACTTAGTTGTTACACAAGAAGTGTGCGTATTAGTTTAGCACGAAGATAAAATTGATTAAAGTCTAAAATATACTAATTGTAATCAAGCTTTATTTGAAAAAAATACTAATTAAAGTAGAAAGGGTGAAAAGATATGAAAACTTATTTTATTAAACTAATATATATAGTTACTATATTTAGTCTGACAGCTTGTGTATATAGTAATAATTCTGAAAGTAAAGATGGAAATGCCTCGCTTGATTTAGATATAAAGATATCAAAAAATGGAATAATAAAAAATGTATTCGATGAAAGTGATTATGTAAAAATATGGTTTTTTAATAAAAGTAATGAAGCAAAATCATATTTAGTAAAAACTAAGGATATGGATAGCTTAAATTCAAAAAACAATGATTATTTAGCGGAGCATTACATAGCTCAAGATAGCAATTTAATGATAATAAATACAGTAATGGATGTAGAAAAAGAGGAGCATATTTCGTTAAAAAACATACCAGCTGATAGTGAATATATGCTAATAGGT
>CAZDNU010000158.1:0-2989 GCA_964506865.1 uncultured Fusobacteriales bacterium
GCGTATTAATGATGATGTCAGATAGCACAAATGCTGAAGTAGAAGGATTTACAAAATCGGAAAGTCAAGTAGGAGAAGCATTAAAACAAGAATTTGAAAAAGCAGACGGAAGAATAATCGTTGCGGCATTTGCGTCGCATGTGCATAGATTGCAACAAATAGTAGAAGTAGCTAGAGACCTGAAAAGAAAAATAGCTATAGAAGGAAGAAGTATGATCAAGGTATTTGATATAGCCTCACGATTAGGTTACCTAACATATACTGAGGATATATTGATTCCGCTAAAAACAGTATCGAAATATAAAGATAATGAAGTTGTAATATTGTGTACTGGGACACAAGGAGAACCGTTGGCAGCTTTGTCTAGAATAGCCAAAGGAATACATAAACATATAACTGTAAAGGAAAATGATACAGTGGTAATTTCTGCAACACCTATTCCTGGTAATGAAAAGGCAGTATTTAATAACATAAGCAAATTATTGAAAAAAGATGCAGAAGTTATATACGAAAAAGTAGCCGGTATACATGTATCCGGACATGGTAGTCAAGAGGAATTAAGATTAATGCTAAACTTGATAAAGCCGAAATACTTTATGCCTGTACATGGTGAATTTAAACATTTAAAAAAACATAGAGATTTGGTCATAGATTATGGAATACCTAAAAAAGATGTAGTAATAGCTGACAATGGATCGAAAATAGAAGTAAGTAAAAATGGAATAAAAATAGTAGGTAGAGTGCCGTCTGGAGAGACTTTAGTAGATGGACTAGGAGTAGGAGATGTAGGCAACATAGTCCTAAGAGATAGACAGAATTTGGCTCAAGATGGTATAGTAATCGTGGTACTGACAATATCAAAAACAGGAGAAATAAAGGCTGGACCAGATATAATAACAAGAGGTTTTGTGTATGCGAGAGAGTCAGAAGCGATGATAAAAGAGACTACAGATATAGTGAAGCAAGAGCTAAAAAAATGTGAAAAAGAAGGAATAAAAGAATGGTCTGTATTAAAAGGTTCTGTAAGAGAAGTAGCGGGAAATTATTTTTATCAAAAAACTAATAGAAGACCGGTAATACTTCCGATAATAATGGAGATATAATAAACTGCTGAAAGGAGGAAATAACTTGAAATTAAATAGTAAACAGAGAGCTTTTCTTAGAAAAAAAGCAAGCAAAATAGATCCTCTTATGCGTATAGGAAAAGATGGGATAAGTGATAATGTAATCCAAAGTTTGGAAGATTTATTTCGAAAAAGAGAAATAGTAAAAGTTAAACTTTTGCAAAATACAGAATCTGAAATACGAGATGCAGCAGAAAAACTATCAGTAGGAGTAGATGCAGAGATTATACATATAATGGGAAAAACTATAGTACTTTACAAGGAAAACGAAAAAAAACCAGAAGTAAGTATAAAATTAAAGGAGATAAAATAGATGCAAGGTATTTTATTTGGAAATAAAATTTTAGATGCAGTATTTTTGGCTTGGTTTATAGCTCAATTTTGGAAAGTTGCATATGCCTATATAAAAGAAAAAAAAATAAATTTTAAAAAGTTTATAGAAACCGGTGGAATGCCGAGTTCCCACTCTTCAACAGTGATGGCTTTGGTAACGGCAGTTGCCAGATCACAGCCTACTGGAATGCAGTCAGTCGAATTTGCTATAAGTATGGTACTTGCCATAATAGTAATGTATGATGCGGCAGGTGTAAGAAGAGCTGCCGGCAAGCAAGCTAGTCTTTTAAACAAAATAGTAAAAGATATAAAAGAGCAACGAGGGGTAAAGCTTATGGAGGAAAACCTAAAAGAATTTTTGGGGCATACACCTGTAGAAGTGATTGTAGGTGGAATCTTAGGAATAGTTGTAGCAATAGTAGTTATAAAATAAAATCAAACTTGAGTTTGGTGCAATATTAGACTAATCTCAAGTTTGATTGATTAAAATTTAAAGTTATAAAAGCAAAAGATGATACAAAATTAATACTTAAAGTGGGTAGAGAAATGTTTGAATTGAAAAATAAAAACCTAAAAGAACTTTATGGAACATGCAATGAAATAAGAGCTAGATTGATAGATGTAGTAAGCAAAAATGGAGGACATTTAGCATCAAATCTGGGGGTAGTAGAGCTCACAGTAGCTTTACATTATGTTTTCGAATCTCCAAAAGACAAGATACTTTGGGATGTGGGGCATCAAGCCTATGTCCACAAGATACTCACCGGAAGAGATGAAAAAATCTCTAATATAAGAAAAAGACGAGGGCTATGCCCATTTACAAATCCTATGGAAAGCATACATGACCCTTATATATCAGGACATGCAGGGAATGCACTATCAGCAGCATATGGTATAGCTGAGGTCGAAAAAGAATCTAAGGTAATCGTGGTGCTTGGTGACGCAGCTCTAGCCAGTGGCGAGTCATTGGAGGCGTTGAATAATATAGGCGGATCTTCGAAAAACATGATAATAATAATAAATGATAATGAAATGTCAATAGGAGAAAACGTCGGTGCTTTATCAAAAAGCTTAAGCAATGCAATGAGTACAAGGTTTTATAATAAACTAAAAATAGATGTAGAATATCACTTACGAAAAACTAAAATTGGAAGAGGAATAGCTAATGTAATAAAGAGAATAGAAAATTCAATACGATATTTTCTTAATCCGGCAGCTATATTTGAAGGTTTGGGATTTAATTATAGAGGACCTATAGATGGACATAATTTAAAAAAATTAATATCAACTTTTAAAAGTATTGATTACATAAAAGAACCAGTGATAGTACATGTGAAAACTAAAAAAGGTAAAGGATTTGCTCCAGCTGAACAAAACAAAGAAAAATTTCACGGAATAGCTCCTTTTGATATAAAGACAGGCGAAACTTCTCAGAAAAAGCAAATGTCGTATTCAAAAGTCTTTGGAGACAAATTAACAAAACTTGCCAAAGCAGATAAAGGCATAATAGCAATTTCAGCAGCAATGGTAAA
>CAZDNU010000159.1:0-2124 GCA_964506865.1 uncultured Fusobacteriales bacterium
AAAAGCACACCTAGCCGAAATTTGATAGCTGACTATACTTATAGCGATATAGAGACTGTGATTGATGTAATACGAAATGATTGCTTCAAAAGAGAACCAGATATGTATTTGGGAGGATGGGTATTTTCCTTAACTGCTGTAGATCTGGTAAAAGATGGCGATAAAATATATAGTGAAGGACAAACAAAAGAGTTTTGGCAATTAGAAAATCATTTTTATAATGATGTGTATAAAAAATATTTCACATATTATATGGACTACTACAAAAATAATTTTAATGCTCCCCGAAAAGATAGAAGAATAGTATATATGATAGGATATAGTAAGACATTTGAATCTGCTACTTTTGATGTGATTGCAAGAACATTTTCAAATAAACGAGCAACCGTAATAAAACGCCCAAATGGAACTAATACAAAAATAAAAAAAAGCATAATAAAATATGGTTCTGAAATTGTTACATATAAAGATGATACAACTATGCATGGGACACTAGATATTTATGGCTGGGAAGCTGTAAATGGCAAGTTGCGTTTTGAAAGATTGGGACCGGAAGCACCGCATCATTTGCCACCACATATAAGCACTGTGGACGTAGTGGGAGAAAAGGGACAACCTGGAAAATATCGAGTAGAAGGTTTACCACCAGGGGAGTATAAAATTGATTTTTTTGTACCTGACTACCCTATAACAAAAACAGTAAAAACTAGATTTGTATATAAAGGAGATAAAAATAAAGAACTAGAAGAAAATTTTACTTTGGATAACTTAATAACTGTCGAAGGTTATGTATATGAAAACAGCAAGGATGATGAAGGTGCAGAAATAGCGCTTGTAGATGGAGAAGTGACACTACGACCTATGGTAAAATCCAGTGGAGTAGAAGATAGAACAGTAAAAACAGATGAAGAGGGTAAATATGTGGTCGAAGATTGGGCTGGAGGAGCAAGCGAAATATTACTTGGTAATCCAAGTCAAAGTGGTGGAGTTGTAAAATTAATACCACAAAATGAAAATAAAAGTGCTACAAAACCAGAAGATTTAGAACCCCCTGATGATTGGGGAGATAATCAAGAGTGGAATAAAAACTCACCTATAAGTAAAGATAGTAATGACGAAGGGTGGTTTGAGGATTTCGAATTTGATTTTGGATTTGACTTTACCGAGTGGATAGTAGACTTTATTGCAGGATTTTTTGACTGGAGTGGTGAGACACTTCTTGTGCCACCAATACATGTAACAAATACTTACAATGTAAGCATAGAGTATGCAGACGAAGTATTTAAAGTGAATGCAACTTGGGAAAATCTGGAAATAAGTAAAGCATCTGAAGAGACTAGTGAGTGGATAGCAAATGGTTTCTTATATATAATATCTGAAGAGGAAGAGATAACGGCAGATACATTTGATATTAGCATTTTGAATTCGGATGTTGCAGAATACCATTTTGCAAGACCTATGAGTCCTGATGAAGATGATCCGGATATGAAAAGCTCTATGTTTTCGATATACAAAGTGGCAAAAGATATGGAAATCAGTGAAGAGGATATGGAAAACTTAGAAGATGAAGATGGGAATCCTATATTTTCTGAGGATACAGATTTTTCTAGTATGACAGGAAAATATTCAAAAGACTTGTTTCACTTGGAAATAGAGTTGTTTTGGGAGCTTGTAATACCAAGAGAAAAACTAAGTGATGATGAATATGAGATGTACAAAGATCAGGATTTACTAGATGCTGATGGAAATTATGTACAGCCTATGCCGTATTTTTCATCTATAAGTCTTATGCCAGATGAGCAGTTAAATACATTTCAAAGCGGATATATTCCAGAAGAGAAACTAGACGAATTAGTAAACGAAGGCAAGGATTTAATTATTGAAAAAAGTGAAAATAAAAAATCATACAAAATTGTAATTACTCCAAATAAAAATTAGTTGCCAGGGGGGTCTGACCCCTCTGGCTTTTTGATGAAATAGTTGAAATAAATTTTGGTATATGATATAATATGCTGGAGGTAAATTATGGTGAAATTATTAGAAATTAGAACAGATTTTGAGGCAACTTTTATAGCCCGTCCAAATAGATATCTTGCAAAAGTAGACATAGATGGCAGTATAGAG
>CAZDNU010000160.1:0-3788 GCA_964506865.1 uncultured Fusobacteriales bacterium
TTAAATTTAAGATTAATATTCTAAGTAGTCCGTGGACTTGCTTGGTTTTACTTTTTTGACATTAAAGTCTATATTTGGTAGAATAAAAGCTATGAAGATAAAAAGGGAAATGTCAACTTAGGGTATAAATATTTATTAATTGGAGGAGGTTTTTTATTACTCATGACTTAGATGAAGCTTTGAAAATGGGAGATCGAATAGTACTGATGAAGGATGGGGATTTTATACCAATACAGAATATTAACAAAAATTAATTTTATTTTAATGCTAGTATAAGAAAGATATAGTATACTATTTGTATGAAAGGAAGTGGTAGATAATGGAATACATAGTAAAGCTATATGATAAGACAGGAAATATATTTTTAAATGAAGTATGGAAGGCTTCCTCACTACAAAGTGTAGTATATTATTTAAAGAAAAAGATGGATAAATTAGAGCGTGACTTACATCTAAACTATCTAGACTTTGAGATAATTACAGCTAATTAATATAGATTTATTTTGTTAAACGAAAAGAAGGGTTTTGAACCTCTCCTTTCCCTTCTTTTCTAAAATGTGTATAATTTTTTTGAGTATAAATTATAAAACCCCCTTTAAAGAGACTGTAGCCAAGCAGTCTCTTTTTGGATTTTTAGATTAAGTGATCAAAATTTGACAAAAAAAATATTATTAAAACTGTGTAAAACTAGAACTGATATCGGAAAAATATAAACAAAATAAAAATTAAGTAAAAAAACAAGCAGTTGTACTGTAAAAGAACACAAAAACTGGTGAAACATGGATTGGAGATATAAGTGCTTAAAAATTATACATTTATGCGTATAAAATGAACTGGAATAACAGCTACAAAATTGATACTATTACCATATGAGAGTAAAATTAATTGAGAAGATGAAAAAGAATTTTAAATTTTAATGGAGGTAATAGTAATGAGGAGGATTTTGAAAACACTTACAATGTTATGTCTGCTTATGTTGACATTAGCTTGTATGGAAAAGGGAACTAGCGAGGAGGAGATGAAACAAACAGTGACAAGAAGAAACAGTAATTTCACTCCATATCTTAGAGGGACTGTAAATAATTGGGAAAAAGATAAAATGTATAAGGTATCAAACGATACTTGGGCTATAATAGTTAATTTTGATGGAAATGATGAGTTTAAAGTAGATGTGTTAGGTGATTGGTCGCAAGCTTATCCAACAAAAAACTATCAAGTGAATGATGGATATCCGTCGAACTATAAAGTATCATTTAATGAGATCACTAAAGAAATTGAACTTACTAAAGTATACTCGGTTTTGTCATTGTCTGAAAGCAAAACTTATATAGAACAAGGTGATACCGATTTCACATTACCACAAAATGTACTTGTAAGACAATCAGGTCATATGAACTCTGTGAATATTGAATCTTGGTACCCGGAATTAAACGTAGAAAAATTAGGAACAACTACATATATAGCTAAATATGGTAATTCATTTACTACATATGAATTAACAGTAAATCCAAAAACAAGTGCAAGTTTGGAACTAGATATAGACAAAGCAGTAATAAAAAAAGCTGATAATACATTTACTCTTCCGCAATATGCAAAATTGGATAAAAATGGAGAGCTGAGCGAAGTAGAACTTACTTGGGAAACTAAATTAGATGTAAATACAGTGGGAACGAGAATATATACTGGACGTTATGAAGGTGGTAGTGAAACAGTGAAATTTGAATTGGAAGTAACAGAAGGGTATCTTAATAATGGAGAGCAAGTTTATTATAGGGGTACTACAAATGGTTGGGGACAAAGCGAAATGACTTTAGTCGATGACTATACTTGGGAGACGACGCAAGAGTTTGATCCGAAGTCATCTGAAGGTGCTATGTTCAAAGTCACTATAGGTGATAACTGGGATAACGCATATCCAGAAAATAGAAATTATCCTATCTATGAAAAAGGTAAATACAGAATAAGATTTAATGCAAAAAATAAATACTTTGATGTAGATAAAATGGAAAAAAGATTGAACGTATATCCATCAGAAGATAAAATTTATCAAGGGGACGAATTTGAACTTCCAAAAACAGGAAATTACTATAATAACGGTGATTATGCAAATGTAGAATTAAACTGGACACCGGAATTGGACTTGGAAAAAATCGGAACGACTAACTATACAGCTACTTATGATGGACTAAGTGTAGAATTTGCTTTAACTATTGTGTCAAATGGCAATGTAGGAAATGTAAAATTAATGGTATTTAAAGAATATGTAGTTGATGGAGCAATCAAAAAAAATCCATTTTCTCATGCAGGTGTATATTTAGATGGAAATTCACCATATGGAGGGCCTGGTGCTCAATATCGTACTGACCAAAATGGTATAGCAGAATTCAAAATTGATGCTGGTAGTCATACTGTGAAAGCATCAAAAATGGAAAGTAGTCATAGCATCACTGTAAGTCAAGAATTGGAATTTGAAATAGCTCAAGGCGAAAATAGAGAAATAGAATTAATTTTAGCACCAAATAGTGCATCTGTATATGTTTTGGGGAATTGTAGACCTGGTAAAGCTTTTTATGTGACAGGAGATACTAAATATCTAGGGAATTGGGAGACTGCATATAAAATGGAATACAATGAGCAAGAAAATAAGTGGATATCAAAAGAGCAGTATCCAATAGGAGCAAACTTTAAGATAGTAAGAGCTGATTATGCAGATGCTGATTATATTAGTACAGCAAATGTAGAATGGGAAATAGGTGGAAATAGAAGAATATATCATCCATATGCTTATGGTAATTCTATAAATGAAGCAAGTCCAGTATTTCATGAATAAGAAAATTTAAGATATTAATTTTTGCAATAAAACAAGAACCCGTGATTTATTAAGCGGGTTCTTGTTTTATAATTAGACATTACTTTTTTAAAAGTAAAAAAGTATTAATTTTCGATAATATCTTTTGCATTTTTTTTCAACTTTTTAAGAGCTATGATCTGTATTTGTCGAATACGCTCACGAGTCAATCCAAGTTTATTTCCTATCTCTTCTAAAGTAAGAGGATCTGTATCAAATAGTCCAAACCTATAAATAATAACTCTTTTTTCTTTATCATTTAGAGTATTTAGCATAGCTTCAAGTTCTTTTGAAGCAAACTCTTCAAAAATTTGATCTTCGAGATAGCACTTGTCGGGAATAATATTATGTAAATTTATATTATCCCTAAAAGATTCTTCAAATGACACATATGATAAATTTATAAGATTTATACATTTATCAACTTCTGAAACTTTCATTTCCAAAACTTCTGCAATAAATTCAGAATTTGGAACAGCTTCAGAATTTATTTTGTAGGCTTGAAGAAACTTTTTGATCTTTGAAATATTGTCATGTACATAAGCAGGATACCTCATAATGCCCTTAGTAGAACTTAAAGCACGTAAAATAGATTGTTTTATCCACCATGTAGCATAAGTGCTAAAACGTTTCCCAAGATATGGGTTAAATTTTTCAACTGCCTTGATCAATCCGATATTACCTTCTTGAATAAGGTCTTGTATAGGCATGCCTACATTCATGTACTTCTTAGCTACACTTACTACAAGCCGAAGGTTTGATATAATAAGTCGATCTCTTGCTTCTGTATCGCCCTCAGTAGAAAGTAAAGATAATTCATACTCTTCATCTTTTGAGAGTAAAGGATAAAAACTTATATCCTTAAGGTATTCAGTTATATTCATATAAAAATCCTCCTCGAAAAAATTTTTACACTATATTATACTAGAAAAAAAAAAAAA
>CAZDNU010000161.1:0-1574 GCA_964506865.1 uncultured Fusobacteriales bacterium
ATATATACTGCATCTCTTTTGTATTTGGATCTTTTACAAGGTGAGTCATAAGTCCCACGTCTTCTTTATACCCGTCAAAATCTCCAATATGTATCTTTATAAAAGATAATACTAATCTATAGTAAAGTCTTTCGGGATATTTCAGTAGCAAATTAGAAAGAATTTCATTTGCTTTATCTATATTGCCTCGTATAAACGATAAAAAAGCAAAATTTATATGCACTCTTTCAAATTCCATATCATTTTTTAATGCATTTGCTAAAATCTCACCGGCTTTTTCTTTGTTTCCTTGCAAAAACAATATAAGGCCCATTAGATAAAGCGCATCATAGTCTTTCTCGCCTTGAAGACATTGAGCTGTTTTTTCAAAAGCATCAGTTAATTTGCCTTGTTTTACCAGTGCCTCTGCCATATTATAATTCAAGTCTTTGTTGTTTGGATCAATATGTATACCTTTTTTATATTCAAATTCAGCTTTTTTATAGTCTCCAAGTAAACTATATGCTAACATAGCGAGGTTTATCAACTTTATATTTTTTCCCTCTGACCACAACTTTTCCTTGACAATATCAAGTACCTGTCTTACATCTATTTCCAAGGTATATTTGCTTGATCTATTTAATTCAAATATATCTATACCCAGTTCTTCACGCTGTTTTTTTTTCGATCGTATCTTTTTCAGTAGATCTTCTTGATTTGTTTTCTTTTTTTTAGATTTTCCACTACTCTTGCCGGTTTTTTCTTCAAGCTCTTTTTTCAACATAACTAAACCGGCTTTTACAGAAGCAAAGTCGTCTTTTTTCCCCATATATATCCCTCCAGCAAATTAGTAAATACATTAATCCATCTCTATTAGCTTGTAGTTTGATAATTCTTGTCTGTATGTGTTATCTTTTATATTTATTGCTTTTTCGTATTCATTTCGTTTTGCTGTCACTTCTATTACTTTTTTTATAGGTGTTCCTCTTTTCAGTACACTTATGTTTACTATATTTATTTTTTTGTGGCTTCTAAATATCTCTCGAATACTTTCTGTAAGATCTTTGTATAAGGATATCTTTTCTGCTGTGGAGCTAAGTCCATTTTTACTGATTAGATTTAATGTCAAGTTTGACCCTACAGGTTTTATGATATCAGCATTTGTAACCGTCAAAATGTTTTCTAATTTCTTTTGTATTTGTTGCTTTAGTTTATTGTTTGCCTCTAGATCGATATCTTCTATTTTTTCATATACTTCTATGATTTTATTATCAATTTCATCTATTTCTTCTTTTGTTTCCATTGTTTTTCTTTCATTTATCAATCTTTCTAATTGCAATACGTATTTTTCTTTTGCACCTTTGTCACCTGATATTTCTTGTATTTTCTCTTCCGCTTTTTTCTTTATAATTTCATCTATTTTTTTGTCTTTTGATTTTTCCACTTCTTCATTTTTCTCTTCATTTTTCACCATTTTATTATATACTGTTTGTGCAGAATTTTTATTTTTCCCTGTATTCATTTTCAATGTTCCAAATATAGATAAACCTAAAAATAAAAGCAGGCCTATAAATATTTTATATTTATTTTTTATA
>CAZDNU010000162.1:0-1509 GCA_964506865.1 uncultured Fusobacteriales bacterium
ATATTCTGAACAATTGTAACTGTTTCGCCCTGCACTCCAAGAAAAGCAAAAAAAGCGATAATCAGACTAAAAAATGTGGATGAATAAAATGTTATTTTCATAGACTTTATTAATTTATCACACAATCTGAAAACTTAAAAACTATCTTGGGGTTTGTGATGTTTATACAAAAACTGAAGTGACTGTAGCTGACAAACCTGAAAATTTGAAAACTATCTTGAGGTTTGTGGAGATTTTTGTGAAGCCTATGGTGACTGTAGCTGATGAACCTGAAAACTAAATACTAAATGCATAGTTTTCAAGTTTTCAGGTTTTCAGGTTTTCAGATTTTCAAGTTTTCAAATTAATCAGCCTCACCAAACAAAGGCTACACTTTAGTATCACAATACTCATTATAGTTTTCAGATTTTCAAGTTAATCAACCTCACCAAACAAAGGCTTTACTTTAGTATCACAATACTCATTATAGTTTTCAGAGACCGATCCAATACACAGCAAATGCAATCGACACAATAAATACATTCCTAAGCATCATCATATAATCCCTTTTATATTTGATCTTCTTTTTCCTGCTACAGATAAAATAACGGGTAACATCATAAAAATATGTGACCAGCACTAATATCAAGGCATAAAGGACAACTGACTGATCGAGATAAAAATCCATAAAACCACCTGTAAATCTTGGAGATATATTTTTTAGATATATAATCGCAATAAAAGAAATAATTGCCAAATGAGTGATTTGGTCGATCGCGTA
Organism: uncultured Fusobacteriales bacterium; assembly: GCA_964506865.1. Classification (GTDB taxonomy): domain Bacteria; phylum Fusobacteriota; class Fusobacteriia; order Fusobacteriales; family JAAYPW01; genus CAZDNU01. The sequence goes on from CAZDNU010000162.1 coordinate 761, forward strand.
ATGAATCAATCTTCTATTGGGATATTTTTTATCAAGTTTGATTTTGATAAAATCTATAATATTGTGTGTAATAAAAATCACTCCAATCCCTATCCATACATTTTGCAGGTGAAGAAAAGGAAAAAGAATTAAAATAAGCAATGCTAAATGGATACAACAATGCAAAAACACACCTAAATAACTTTTTACCTTGAGCTTAATCAATGCATTTGACTGTAACGGATAATCCGCAAGAAAATGTATAAGAAGGAAATAGAATAGTAAGTTCATAATTTTGTAGGATTTGTAGGATTTGTAGGATTTGTAGGAATTTTTTTATCATAATAATCCTACTAGTCCTACAAGTCGCAATAATCCTACTAAGAAATAGCGTTTGCTCTTTTTACAACTTCATAACTGACAATAGATGCAATATCGGGATTAGTTTGAATTAAGTTCTTAAAATCATTTTTATTTAACATTAAAACTTCCACATCCGTAACTGTTTTAACTGTTGCATTTCTGGGTTCATCAGAAACCAGCGCCATTTCACCGAAAAACTGATTATCGGAAAGGGTGGCAAGAATTGTGTTATTGCGAATAACCTGAACCTGACCACGCTTTACTATGTACATATAATCACCGGTATCACCCTCATTAAAAACAACGTGATTTGCATCAAAGTACTGCATCTGCACCTTTTCAATAATAGCCTGTAGATCTGCTTCAGATAAATCTGCAAAGAATGGGATATTTTTTAATATTTCTTT
>CAZDNU010000163.1:0-1643 GCA_964506865.1 uncultured Fusobacteriales bacterium
CAAAGTTTTGAAAGAGCTGAAGCGAGAAGCAGCGAAGATGCTAGAATCGAAGTTAAAAGCTTATTACAAACGTAGTGAAAACCCTGAAAAGTACTTCATGCCTTCGATAAATAGGTCGGAGCGTGAGCCAGAAATAGTAGCATACGTAAAAAATAAAATACAGTATGATGCTGTAAAAAAAGCAGGTATAAATAAAGTATATACTAAAAATGAGTTTTTGATTACAGAATCAAGATTAGAAAAGGCGAAAGCCAGCTCTTTAGTATCAAATTATTACTTTTTGGAAGAAACGAGTGATAAATTGTCTTTGGATTGGGATATGAATATTATTAATTCATATTCGCTAGAATATTTACAAAAGTATGAAAATATAGATACTGTATACTTATCACCGGAAATATCTTTTGAAGAGATTGCGAATATAAAAAATAATAAAATGCGATTAGGACTAGTAGTCTATGGAAAATTAAAATTAATGTATATAGAAAAAGATATATTTGATGAGAAAGAAATTGTAGTTGAAAATGATAATGAGGATATACTAAAAGTAATAAAAAATAAATTTGAAAATACCGAGATATATACAAATGAAGTCTTAAATATATTATCGGAAATAAAAAGATTGGGTATGTATGGAATAGATGAAGTGAGGCTTGATTTTGTTGATGAAAGCCCAGAAGAAATAATGAAAATAATAGCAAACATAAAAGTAGAAGCAGAAAAATATTATCCATATAATTATGAAAAGGGCGTGTTTTAGTGATGAATAAAAAAATAATAGAGAATCTTGCAACTTGGTTTGGTCTTGGAAACGCTCCAACAATGCCGGGAACTGTTGGGACTATAGGGGCAATACCTTTATTTTTGGTGTTTTTACTGTTTAAAGATAATCCATACTACAATAATATATATTTTATATTTTTAGTGGCATTTTTCATACTTGCTGTATATGTATCAGATGTAGCAGAGGGTATATATCAAGTAAAGGATGCGCAGTGTATAGTAATAGATGAAGTGCTAGGCTTTATGACTACTATGTTTTTGGTAAAAGCAAGCATATTAAACTTAGTCTTTGGATTTATATTGTTTCGTTTCTTTGATATTACAAAGCCTTATCCCATAAGAAAACTGCAAAACTTAAAAGGGGGGATGGGTATAGTAATAGATGACTTTTTAGCAGGAATAATGGCAAATATCATCTTGGTAATTGGGGGTATGGTATGGGCATAGAAAAGGACCTAAAACAGGCATATGATGATGTCATATCTGTGTTTTATGATATAGCGCAAGATTTGAGCTCTAGTTTTGATGAAAAAGAGATAATTGACTTATCACTTGGTTTGCTAAAGAAGGTAGTAGATTATGATGCTATATGTTTTTTAAAGTATTACTCGCAAAAAGATATGTATATAATAGAGAAATCAATAGATTATGATAAAGATTTGAAAAAAATGTTGATAAAAATGGTACGGGAAGGCATGATAAAATGGGCGGCAAATCTAGGGCGACCATTTGTAAATAGAGAAACGGTAGGAGAAATAAAGACTACGGTAATAGTACCGTTGTTGTACAAAGAAGAATTGCAAGGTGCTATAATAATTCATACGAAAAAAGATGAAAATTATTTTGAACAAAACCGTATA
>CAZDNU010000164.1:0-1873 GCA_964506865.1 uncultured Fusobacteriales bacterium
TACGGGCATACACTACGTACAAGTGCACCGCCAATAGCTACAATGATGTTGATGTCGATACTAGGCTCTCTAGGAGGATCCTTAATATTTGAGACTATATTTAGCTGGCCGGGCATGGGCAATCTATATTTGATAGCAAATCAACAAAATGATATCCCTGTATTGATGGGAAATCTAGCTCTTACCACAGGTATATATATAATGGGCATAATCCTATTGGATCTGATATATGGATTGCTTGATCCGAGAATAAAGGTAGGTGAGCGAGCATAATGTTGCAGGATAAAATGGAAACTGCTAAAGAATTTTGGAACGAATACAAAAAAGTAAAATATGGAGTAGTTGGTTTGATTTTTATAATTATATTTATATTAATTGTATTATTCGAAGCAATAATATCGCCGTTCCCCAATGCAGGAAAAAATTGGAGAAATATAGAATACTGGCAAGAAAATCCCAAAAGTGCACGTCCTATATGGGTAAACTATATAACAGCACAAAAATATCCGAAAAATGAGATAATACATGAGTATGATTTGGAAAAGAAGGAAAGTAAACGAGCTTTGATCCGAAAAATGAAATTTGAATATATAAATAAGTATGAAAAAACTCCCAGCGATATTACACTTAGATATATGGCGAAAGGTAAAGGGTTTGCTATAGTGTCGGTAATGCGACCTGACGGGAAAAAAATAAAGCTTGCAAAGCAAAACTTTGATACAGATAACCTTGAAAAGAAAGAAATCTCTATTTCAAATGAAGGCAAACAAGGTGCATATAAATTTTTGCGGGAAAATATTAAGATAAAATCAAATGTAAATCAAGATATGGTTGATTCAATAGATGTTATATTTAAGAACTTTGAAACAGATCAAATATTAAAAGGTAATTATGAATTTTTCTTGGAAACGGTGCTAATAAGACAAAATAAGGAAGGTTTGGAAGTCAAAAATTTCTCGTTGAATATAGTAGGACGTGTATTTGGGCTGATGGGTACAGATAGCTTTAAGCGTGACATATTTAGTGGACTAATTGCAGGTATGAAATGGGCGTTACTAATTGGTTTTCTCGTATCATTAGCTACTGTAAGTATTGGAGTAGTTTACGGAGTGATAAGTGCGTATTTTGGGGGAATGATTGATTCAACAATGCAAAGAATATATGAGTACTTTGTAAATATCCCTTTTTTACCAATATTAATAGTAATATCTGCTGTATTTAAGCCAAGCATATGGACTTTTATTGGACTAATGTGTTTATTGGGGTGGACTGGTTCGGTAAGAACGGTTCGGAGTATAGGCTTACAGATAAGAGAAGAGACCTTTGTGGAAGCATCCAAAGCTTTGGGAGCTAGTCACACGCGAATAATATTTTTCCATATGATTCCCCTTTTGATACCATATGCGTTTGCGAGTATGGCACTGGCGGTACCCTCGGCTATATTAGCAGAAGCGGGAATAAGCATATTGGGATTAGGAGACTCAACTATTGTAACTTGGGGGCAGATGCTTCAAGATGCGAAGACGGCAGGAGCTGTTATACAAGGAATGTGGTGGTGGGTTTTGCCACCGGGAATAATGATTACACTTGTAGGTATGAGTTTTGCGTTCATTGGATTTTCAATGGATAAAATATTAATGCCAAAACTAAAAATGAGGTAGATAAATGAATAAAAAGTTATTGTTAAAAGTAGAAAATCTAAAAATGTATTATATGACAGAAAATGCGGCGGTGAAAGCTGTAGATGACATTTCATTTGATTTGCATGAAGGTGAGACCTTGGGAATAGTAGGTGAATCAGGCTGCGGGAAGAGCTCTACAGGATATACATTGCTAAATATGCCACCGGCTCCAGGGAAAATACTGGCTGGAA
>CAZDNU010000165.1:0-7715 GCA_964506865.1 uncultured Fusobacteriales bacterium
CATACAGTGACTCTGGAAGATAAATAAGCTCAAATTCATCCTCTATTAGCTCTTGAAAAGACTCAAGGCACTTTACACATTGTTGTTCTAGTTTTGTAACGAAACATCCTTTTACAAATACTTCATTTTCAATTTTTCTTAAACTTAAACTTACCTGTACATCATCTAAAAGTTTTGCATCATTTATCTGAAAATCCTCTTTTTTCAAATTTCCAGTGTATAAATATTCGTCTGATGCTCCAAACACTCTGCTGACATCAATCTTCAAAATATCACCCCATAAAAAATATCTACTTATTATACTTTAAATCCTATATTTTTGTCAACCCCTATGGAAACTATTTTTGGATTAATTATATCACATTTCCTAAAATTATACAATGAGATTTTCGGGTTTATTTATCAATTCTTTTTCTATAGAGGTTTTCAAAATACACTCCTATTGCTGTAGATAAAAAACCTAATACTAGAAAAAATAGCCCTTTACTCATTACATCCCAAAACACTTCTATATATCGTATATATACATTTACAATTAAAAAAGCAATTGAAAATATTTTTATCAAGCGGTTGTTTCTTTTTTTTCCAAGATAATACATTAGTATAGACACCGCTGCCCATATTAATATTGTAGCCCCTCTCTCTCTCTTGTAATTTCCATTAAACAAAATAGCCGTTTCGCAATCTTTGCACAGTGTTAGTGCCAGAAAAGAGCTGTGTATCTCAATTAATGAAAAATAATAGTATATTTTTTTAAATTTAGATGCAATTTCACTTTTCATTAAATTATGCATATATGCAAGCAAAAACAAAATAGCTCCAAGGCTCAATACAGCATAGTAGTAATACTTCCCTGCATAAGTCGGATTGGCTATGATATTACTCACCAGCAATACTACAAACGCCAACAATACTAAGTTTGCCATTATCAAAAATAATCTTTTTTTCTTAATATACGCAATATAAAAATATATAGCTGCTGAGATTGCAAAACTAAGTGTCGCGGCTAATATATCGTTTATGTCAAACTTTTTGAGCATATAATACAAGTCTGCTATTACGATTAGCGAGCTCACCACTACTAAAGTACTACCTGTTTTCGGATAATAATACTTATTATTTGTTTGTTGTAAAAATTTAAACCCTGCATAAAATCCTGATATAAGCATCAAACTCAATAAACCTATCATCGAATACATTGATTTCGCAATATTTCCTCCAAAATAAAAACCTCCTACAAATATCAATAAAACTCCCATAATAAGAAGCCAGCGCATTATGCTGTCAACATCGTTTTCAGATTCGCTATATCTTTCAGATAGCATTTTAAAGGTTTTTTCGTTTATTTCACCATTTTCATACCATTTTTTTAATTCTTCCAATAATATTTTGTTTCGTCTCAGCATTTTTTCACCCCTACATTTACAAAATCCCACATTTAATTTTATCATTTTTTCTATACTTTTTCAATATATTTCCACATTATTTTATATCTTTGAGCTTATTAGCCGCTTCCCCCATGCCTTTTTCCAAAGCTTTTTTATAATATTTCAGTGCTTTTTCTTTTGATTCATCTGTTTCTGCTTCATTTTCATAGTAATTTCCTAAAGCATAATAAGCTTCCGCTATTCCACTTTCTCCCGCTTTTTTTATATATGCTATACCCTTTTTTATATCTTTTACATATTGTCCACTTATATACATTTTTCCCAATTCCAACATACATCGATATTCATTTTTTTCTGCACCATTCAGAAAAACTTCATAAGCTCTTTCTTGATCTATTTTTGTTCCCAGGCCATAAAAATACATTTTTCCCAACTCGAAATGAGCTTCTATATTTCCATCCTCTACTGCCAAATTATACCAATACAAAGCTTCGGTATAATTTTTATTAATTCCACATTTATTATATTTATAACAATTCCCCAGCTCGTATTCAGCCTTGCCAAATCTGGCCTCAGCAGCTTTTTTTAGCCATTTTTTAGCTTCTTTATAATTTTGCTTTATTTTTTTTCCTTGACTATATTCTAGCCATAAGTTATACTGCGCTCCTTTATGGTCTTTTTGAGCTGCTTTTTTATAGTGTGCCATTCCTTTCTTTTCATCTTTCATAGTCCCTATGCCATAAAAAAAACATAGCCCCAAATTATAAATTGCATTTAATTCCTCATTTTGGGCGGCTTTTTCAAACCAATAATATGCCTTTTCGTCATTTTTTTCAAAATTTTGCCCTTTCAAATAAAAGTTTCCAAGCATATTTTGATAAAAGCTGTCCCCATCTTTCGCTTTTTTTTCTATAATTTCCAAATTATTTTTATCTTCATTTATCAGATCTTGTTTTTTATTTTGTGTTTCAAAAAAGTATTCTTGTGAATAAAGTTGCTCTTCCAACACAACATAGTCTATCTCTTTATACAAATCTTCTACTATTATGTTTTCTCCTTTATTATTTATTCCAATTTTTTTCAAACGGTTTTCCTTGTCATATTCAAGTCTTATACCTTCACTTAATCTATGCCATTCACTCATATTCTCAGTTTGACTCTGCATCATAAATCCCTGTTCTACCAAAAAATTCAAACACATTGTTTTGTGATCGATCTCATACTGATTTATTATGTTTTTTATGTTTTCTACAATTTCATTTATATCTCCTTTATCAAATATATTTTGGGGTAAGCCTTCTACCACCACATACAATGATATATTTTTATTGTCGCCTTTAAAAAACACTTTGTTTTGGGTAAGTCCAGAACAAAACAGCGCCAAGTCATATGGCTCTATTTCCATATTGGTAAGTTCATCCTTTTTCAGCAAATCTATCCCATTTTTTTCACCGTATTTTTTTAATAGTATGCTATCTTGTATACACTCTTCATTAAATCCATTGTGTTTGCTACTCCATGCCCATACCCATGAATTATCCCCGTGACTATACGTACCCAGTATTTGCATTTTATATCTTTGTTCTTTATATTCACTATCTTGTAATATAAATTCTGCTGTATCAAAATTTAATCTCCAATTCATCCCTATGGAATATTCTTCTACTTTTTTTTGACGTAGTAACGCCGTCCCTATATTTATTGTGAATATCTCTTCAAAGTCATTGTTCACAATTGTTGAATTTTGTATTTTATTTTTGATATCTTTAGATATCAACTTTCCATTATCATATTCTCGTATCTCTGATAATTCTCCTGTGGAGTCATATATCTGAAATTCTCCTTCCAATTTATTATTTTTATAAGTTCCTTCATTTATAACTACACCTTCTTTATTATATATATAAAATTTACCATTTAATTTGTCTTTCTTAAACATATATTTTCGTTTTTGCTTTCCATTTTCATTATATTCTATATATTTACCTTCCAGTTGATCTTCAGCATAGTAAGATTCAAGCTTTAAATTTCCATTTTTATAATATTCAAAGTTTTTTCCATTTTTCTTTGCATTTATGTACTCTCGAAGCATTTCCACGGTTCCATCATTAAAATATCTTATAAGTTTCCCATTTATTTCACCCATAATATAATCTACTTCTTCAGCTACAGCTCCATTTTTATAATATATACTATATTTACCATCTTTTTTTCCTTGTATGTAAAAACACGATGCACGAAGCTCTCCTGTATTGTACCATTCAAAATAATCACCGTCCATTTTGTCATTTACATAGTATGTCTTCAGCCTTTTTTTGCCATTTTCATAATACTTTATATAGTCTCCTTCAAAACTTCCATTTAGGAAAACTCTCTTTTCTTTTAATTTTTCATTTTTATGATATTTTTTATTTATTCCATTTATTTTATTATTTCGAAATTCTCCTATCTCTTTTATTTTGCCATCTTCATAATATAAAATATACTCGCCATCTAATTTGTTTTTTTTATATGTATACATACTTTTTATTTTACCATTTTCATGATACTCTTCTCTTTTTCCTTCTAACTTGTCATTATGATAGTTTGCTTTTTCTTGTAAGATTTCACTCTCATAATAGCTACACATTTCACCTTCTATCATTCCATTTAGATAAAATTCTTCACTACGAATTTTACCGTTTTCATAGTAATATCTCTTTATTCCATTCTCTTCTCCATTTACATACTCCGTTTCACAATGCAAATGTTTCTCTACATAATCTTCTATTACTCCTGTGATTTTCTTTTCACTGTAGTAATATATTTTTTTACCTTTTTCATTTTTTATTTTTGTTTTCGCTCTATCTATTCTCAAAAAAATCACCTTCCCATTCTATTATATCTGCACCCGATAATTCCGTAAGATTTTTATTTTGTTTCAAATTTATATTTGCTAATACAAATCTTATCAGTTTACTTGCTTTCACTAAGTTTCTAATGAGAATTTTCCCTCAACAAATGTAAGTTGCATTTTATTTTTTGAGACAATATTACTTTTATCCAGTCTTAATTTTTCTGTTGTATACAAATTTATAAAAGCAACATAGCAGTCTTGCTCTTAGTTGTTATTTTTTTAGATTTAAAGCTAGATGTTTGGATTACAAGAAATAAGATGAAAACTATATTGAATTGAAAAAAGTGTAATTATTTTATTGGAAATATAGCTTTAAGGTGACAAACTGTAATGCTTGTCACCTTTTTTATCTATATCTCGTCTACATAATATACTTTTGGAGATTTTATTCCGTTGAAATAAGTCGCATATCCTGTTGTGTATGCCCCAGCATTTAAGAAAAATAATTTGTCCTTTTCTTTTATATTATTTGGTAAATTTACTTCTTCGTATATCACATCTACACTATCACATGTAGGCCCAGCAAGAGTGAATACAGCTTCTTCGCCTTCTTTTCCAAGTACCAATATGTCATAACGAAAGTCCTGTATAGTCTCCATCAAACCATGAAATACTCCTGCATCAATATATATCCAGTCATTTCTTTCTTTTTCTGATCTTAATATTACATTTGCACACAATACTCCTGCATCTCCTACTAAGGTTCTACCTGGTTCTGTTGCCACTATCAAGTTTTCATAAGTTGTAAAGTTTTCATCAATCGTCTCATTTATAAGTTTGGTAATCTCTTCTATTTCCGGTATCTCTCTTAGATGTGGCACAGGCATCCCTCCACCTGTATTTATAAATTTCAATGTTATCCCTTTTACACGTAAGTGATCAAATATATCTTTTACTTTTAATAACGCAGTCTTCCAGGCATATTTATCATAACATTGCGACCCTACATGAAATGAAACTCCATAAGGTTCTAGCCCTTTTTCTTTTGCAAGTATCATTAAGTCTACTGCTTTTTCCATATTTGTTCCAAACTTTTTCGTTAGTGGCCAATCACTATCTGATTCTCCCATCTGTATACGTACAAATACTTTCGAGCCGGGGGCATACTCAGCTATTTTTTCCACTTCTATAAATTCATCTGCTACAAATATTTTTATGCCTTTTTCGTAAGCATATTTTATATCTTTATCTTTTTTTATAGTATTACCAAAGCTCATCTTTTTAGGATCTGCTCCTAGACTTAGCATCAAATCAAGTTCTCCTACTGAAGCAATATCAAACGCTGATCCTATTTTTACCAATCTTTCCAATATTTTTTTTTCGGAGTTTGATTTCACCGCATAATATATTACTGATTTTTCCAAGCTATTTTTTATTCGAAAATAGTTTTTCTCAACAACATCCACATCCATTATTATTACAGCATCTTCTTGCTTTACGGCAAAATCAATTATTTTTTGATTTAATTCCATTTCATCCTCCTCATTATATAAAGTTATCTATTTTTATACTCAAAAGCCAAATCAATTATATCTACATAGTGCATATCCTTACCCAGGTGATTACTAAATGCTAGTATATCTGCATAAAAATCTATTACAGAAAATTTATTTCCACGATTTCCCAATGCTTCCATTACTTTTTCCGTTTTATAATATATCATTATCTCTTCTTGTTGAAGCAATTTTTCTATATCCTTTATAAATTTATCCTTGAGCCATCTCGAGTTATTTGTAAGGTCTTCATAAGTTTTTTTAGATTTTTTCAGATTGATTATTGTAGTATACTTTCCTATTAATCCATACTTTTCTATTATACTCCGAAAACTTATTTTGTCATTCAATTCCTTTTCAAAATTTGTTATCATATCTTCTATTGCTTTGTTAGTATTTAAATTATTTCCTAATTTCAATAAAAACCAGCTATTTACTTTATGATATATTTTATCAGCGGAACTAAAATAAAGATCTGCAGCCTCTTGCATTTTAGCTGATTTTTTGTAGTCAACCAAATACATATATCTGTCTTGTATTCCAAAGTAACGTTCTTTTATTTCTGCATCCGAAAATTTTTGCTCCAATATTATACTTACTATAGGTATAAATATCTCTAATATATAGTTTGCTACTATTTCAGGACAAGTACTCTCTCTTTTTACTCGTTTACCATATAATATGGAATAATTCTCCACAGAATAAAACAAGTTTTCTCTACTTTTTAATATATTTTCTCCAATATTCACATAAGCCTCTGGAAGATAGCTTATACTTTTTCTAAAAGTTTCCAGACGCTTTTTAAATAAATTTGCATACCAATATTCTAAAGCTTTTTCAAAATTTTCAAATTTATATTTTCTAATATACTCATCTATATCTGCTAACATCAAAAAATCATGCTCTAACTCAAGTCCTGTTACTTTTTTTAATAAGTCGCTTTTTTTTAGCATATCTTTATCCAAGGATTTTCTTATATCAAATTCTTTCAGTTTTTTTAAATTTTCTAAGTTTTCTTCATCTATTTTAAATATATTGTCCAAAGTATTCTTATTGTATGTTTTTACAAAGTTTACAAAATCAATAATAGAGTATGTAAAACCTATATCATGCTTTTTTTTCTCACTGGTAAAATATTTGTGATCTAAAAAATATATGAATAAGTCTGAAAATGTTCTGCCTTCAAAATTTTCGAGTATTTCATTTTTTTTCAGTATTTCTATAATGGGGGTGTATATCCTCGTATTCCATTCTTCAGCTACATCTACCAAGCTTAACTTTTTGTCCTCTTTTTCTTCTAAGTATTTTCCAAAATCTTTTATCTCTTTCATCAGTCTAGCATATTGGTTTACTCCACTTAGCACTATATTATCTAGCCCAGTGTTTTTTTCAAAGTTAAATCTCTGCCTATATATAACATTTTCTTTAGTATCGGATGACGGCAAAAATTCTATAATCTCAGCTTCTATTGTTTTGAAATCTAAAAAGTTTGCTACCGATACTCTATGATTGCCATCATATACAAAGTAACTATCTTTTATCTTGTATAATACCACAGGTGGCAATGAATTCCCCTGTACAAACGCTCTATATATCCTACACCATCTTTCTTCTAGCACCTCATTTTTAGGCACAAAATTTTTATTAAAATCCATATACTTTTGTACACTACCTTTTATTTGATCTATCTCTATATTTTTTATTCCAATATACGAACTGCTATACGCTCCATTTTCTTTTTGTGCATCCGAAAACTTCACTAATTCGGAATCCATTCTGCTTCCCTTTGAAAAACTTAGACCTAAAAAGTTTTTTTCACTTTTTATAAATTTTTGATACGCAGCTCTGGCTTCTCCATACTGCAACATTTTTTTCAACTCCTTATAATTCTACGTTTATTATTTTATATCCATATGCGTTTATTATTTTAGTTTTATT
>CAZDNU010000166.1:0-5567 GCA_964506865.1 uncultured Fusobacteriales bacterium
TATTTACTACCAAAACTGGTGAGGTAACTTTACGTGTATCAAAGTTTGAAGTTTTGTCAAAAAATATACGACCACTACCAGAAAAATTTCATGGGTTGACAGATGTAGAGACACGTTATCGACAACGGTATGTAGATTTAATAATGAACCGAGATGTGAAAGAAACTTTTCTTATGAGAAGCAAAATAGTAAATTATATGAGAAGTTTTTTGCAAAAAAAAGATTTTTTGGAAGTAGAAACACCAATGATGCACCCTATAGTAGGAGGAGCTACAGCAAAGCCATTTGAAACTCATCACAACGCTCTAGATATGGAGCTTTATCTACGAATTGCCCCGGAACTATATCTAAAAAGACTGATAGTGGGTGGATATGAGAGGGTATTTGAAATAAATAGAAGCTTTCGAAATGAAGGAATATCAACAAAACATAATCCGGAATTTACTATGATGGAGTTATATCAAGCGTATGCTGATTATAATGATATGATGGATCTGACAGAAGATATGATATCTTCTATGGTAACAGATCTATATGGTCAAGAAACTTTGAAATACGAAGATACTGAGATCAATTTTGCAAAACCATGGAAAAGAGTGACAATGAAAGATGCAATAAAAGAGTATACTAATTATGACTTCAATGAAATAACTACATTGGAAGAAGCTAAAAAAGTTGCAAAAGAGCTTGGTATAGAGCCAGGTGAAGATACAACATATTACAAATTGATAGAAGAAATATTTGAAGAAAAAGTTGAAGCGAAATTAATACAACCAACTTTTATTACAGAATATCCAAAAGAGTTATCACCACTTTCAAAATTGAAAAAAGATAGTGATGAAATAGTAGATAGATTTGAATTATTTATATATGGAAGAGAGCTTGGGAATGCATATTCAGAGCTAAATGACCCCGTAGATCAAAAAGAAAGATTTGAAGATCAAGTAAAAGAACGAGAAAAAGGTGACGAGGAAGCACAAATGATGGATACTGACTTTATTACAGCGCTAGAATATGGAATGCCTCCAACAGGCGGTTTGGGGATAGGTATAGATAGACTTGTAATGCTACTTACAGATTCCTCATCTATTAGAGATGTGATTTTCTTTCCTCATATGAGAAAGAAAGACTAGAAACGAATGGAAAATGCTTGCATCGTAGTTAGAGGCTGGCTTAATAGGTTGCATAGAAGCTGTATCATACTATATTGAATATAAAGATACAATTTCTAAATTTGCAATACCTTTTGAGTCAACCTCTCTTTTGCTTTTATCTTCGGGCGTTGAATCAGGTTCAGGTTTATCAGATTCCTTGAGATGGAATATATCACTTTGAGGATAAGAAAATAGAAATCTTGAATAAGTATTTATTTTTGAAAATAATATAAGGGAATGGTATAATATGACAGAATTATTTATTGCGTTAAAGCATATAAAAGAAAGAAAAAAACAAAGTATAATAGCAATATTTGGAATAGCCTTGGGGGTAATGGTACTTACTGTATCGCTTGGGATTGCAAATGGACTTGATAAAAATATGATTAATAGCATATTATCACTAAATGCTCATATAAGTGTAACAACAGAAAATTTAGAGATCGAAAATTACAAAGAGATACAAAAAGAGCTTTCAGAAATAGAAGGAGTGAAAGGAGTGCTGCCCAAGTATAGTACCCAAGGAATGGTAAAGTATGAGGGTATATTTGGTACTTATATATCCGGTGTAGTGATAATGGGTGTAGAAGATCAAGATATGAATTCTGTATTGAATATAGATGAGAAAATAAAAAAAGGCAGTTCGGAATTTTCGGGAAATACCGATATTATAATTGGAGAAGAATTATATAAGCAAATAGGAGCATCATTGAATACACCAATTAGACTGATATCACCCGAAAATAAAGAGCTTAAATTTAACATAAGCGGTATATTTCATTCGGGGTATTATGACTTTGATAGCACACTGGTGATATTACCGCTAAAAGCAGCTCAATATCTATCAGAAGCTGAAACTGATAATGTAAATGAGATAGATGTAATGCTAGACAATGTATACGAAGCTGATAAAATAGCATTAAAAATTCAAGAAAAAACAGGACTTTTGACTAGTACATGGGGAGAAAGGAATAAAACTTTGCTATATGCGTTAGCGCTGGAAAAAACTGTAATGGTGATACTATTATCATTGATAATTTTAGTAGCTGCATTTGTAGTAGGGGTAATATTGAATACATTGGTAAGAGAGAAAACGAAGGATATTGGGATTTTGAAATCCTTTGGATTTGGAAGTAAGAATATAATGAAGATATTTTTGTTAGAGGGCCTAATTCTAGGCGTAAGTGGAATTGTGTTTGGTATGGCTTTGTCTGGGATGATAATATTATACTTGAAGACATATACATTAAAAATACCAATGGATATATATTATTTGGATAAGATACCAATGGACATAAGTATAAAGGAAATACTTATAATTGCGGTAATAACTTGGCTGATAACGCTGGTTTCAAGTATATTTCCTGCATATAAGGCAGCAAAATTAAAACCTGTGGAGGCTTTAAAATATGAGTGATATAATATTAAAATTGGAAAAAATAAACAAATCGTATAAAGAGAAAACAGAAAAACTTCACATAATACGTGATCTTGACCTAGATGTGAAAAAAGGTGAATTTTTATCAATTTTAGGAAAATCCGGATCAGGAAAAAGTACCTTACTAAATCTAATAGGCATATTGGATAAGCCAGATAGCGGTAAAATATATTATTCTGATGAAGAGATAAAAAGCTTCAAAGAGGTAAGAATGGATAAAATGAGAAACAAATTTTTAGGTTTTGTGTTTCAATTTCACTATCTTTTACCTGAATTTAGCGCTTTAGAAAATGTAATGATGCCAGGCTTGATAAATAGCAAAGAAAGAAAAAATGACCTTAGTAAAAGGGCAGAGGAGCTATTGGATACTTTGGGGATAGCAGATCGACTAAGTCATAAACCTACCGAACTTTCTGGTGGCGAAAAACAAAGAGTAGCTATAGCAAGAGCATTAATAAACAACCCTAAAATATTGTTGGCGGATGAACCAACAGGTAATTTGGATGATGAAACCAGTGTGACTATACATAACTTACTTCGAAAAATAAATAAAGAACTGGGACAAACTATAATAGTTGTGACACATAGTAATGAACTTGCCGGAATAGCAGATAGAAAAGTATATTTAAAAAAAGGTATTATAGAGGAAGTGCTTTAGTTATGACAAAAAAAACTATAAATATAAACTCAAAATACGAAGAGATAAAATTTACCCGTGATAAGATAAGGCGAATAATCTTTGAAAAGGATATTCCAAAAGCAGTGGCGTTTTATTTGGAAGTAGCAGTAGGAGAGATACTGGCAAATATAATCGATCATGGGACATGCCAAGATAAAGATGAAACTGATATAGTATTGGAAATACTTATCTATCGAGAAGAAAAAGTAGAATTGATTTTTAAATATAAAGGAAATAAGATACCGATAGAAAAAATAGAAAGCTATACCGAGATAAATTCAATTGAAAAAGTAGAAGAAATTGAAAATAGTGGTAGAGGTGTATTTTTGATAAGTGAGCTAATGGATGAAGTAGAATACAAAAACCTTTCAGATAGAAATCGTTTGGTTAGAATTGTAAAAAATATATAAAAAAAAAGAGGAAAAAACAAATTAATGGAGTATAATAATAGTGTAGTAAAAAGATACTCTACAAGAAAAAACAAACGACGAAAGGAGTGCGGTATTTATGAGAATGATCATTAGTGGACGACATTTAGATATTACAGATGCAATAAGAAATTACGCGGAAAAGAAAATAGGTAGAATCAAAAAATACTTTGACAACATAATGGAGGTAGATGTGACATTATCTGCTGTACACAGCAAAGTAGAGGGGGATAAGCATACCGCCGATGTATTGTTATTTGCCAATGGTACAAAACTAAAAGCTACAGCAAGCGATTCAGTGTTGTATGCTGCAATAGACGAAGTGATAGATATATTAGAAGCTCAAGTGAAAAAGTATAAAGATAAGCTAAAGAATAGACAACATCACCAAGCAAATCCTAAAGAGATAGCAGCAAAGGCTTTCTCGTTGGACAATTTGGAAAAAACAAAAGAAGATACTGTGGTAGTAAAATCAAGACTTATTTCGCCAAAGCCTATGAGTTTAGAAGAAGCTATATTACAGATGGAGTCAATGGAACAAAATTTTTATGCTTTTATGAATTTTCAAACAGAGCAATTAAATGTAATATATAAAAGAAGCGATGGAGACTATGGACATATAGAGCCAGCGTGGGGATAAGATAAATTAGAGAGATCGGGTGACCGGTCTCTTTTTTTAAGTTGAAATGGACTCAGGTCAAAACAAGATAATTAATTGACAAATAATGAAATAAAAGTTATAATTTAACATGAAAACATTAAAAAAGATATAAAGGAAAAAAAATGAATAAAAATAATAATAATGGTCATAGAAAAAGATTGAAAGAAAAGTATGAAAAAGCAGGACTAAAGGCTTTGCATGATTATGAGATATTAGAGTTGCTGCTGATATATGCTATACCAAGAAAAGATTGTAAACCAATAGCTAAGGACTTAATGAGCAGATTTCAAACAATAGGCAGAGTATTGAAAGCAAGCCCAAGTGAATTGCTTCAAGTAGATGGTCTTGGAGAAAGTACAATAACTTTTATAAATTTCTTGAATGACATAAATCGGATATATCTAAAGGAAAAAGTTTTAGCGAAAAATTTTATAAATAGTACCGAAGAATTGATTGAATTTTTGCAACAAGATATAGGTAATTCTGCAATTGAAAATTTTAAATTAATATATCTAAGTACTCGAAATGAATTTTTGGGTGAGGAAACGATTTGCGAAGGTACTATTGACAAAAGCTACATATATATACGAGAAATGCTAAAAAAGATATTAAATATGAATGCAAAATCAGTTATATTTGTACACAATCATCCATCAGGAGAAGTAAAGCCGTCTAATGCTGACATCAAGCTTACAAATCACTGCAAATTAATATTTGAAAAATTAGAGATAAATTTACTTGACCATATAATAATATCGAAAGATAGTTTTTTTAGTTTTTTGGAAAATAAAATTTTGTAAAAATAGGAGAGGATCATGAAAAGAGAAGCTAAAATCACAAGAAAAACTCGTGAAACAAATATAGAGCTCCACTTAAATATAGATGGAACTGGTAAATGTGAAGTCGATACTGGAGTGGGATTTTTGGATCACATGCTAGAATTATTTGCAAAGCATGGTAAATTTGATATAAACTGTAAAGCTGATGGTGATATAGAAGTAGACGATCATCATACAGTAGAAGATATAGCTATAGTTATGGGACAAGCACTAAAGGCAGCATTAGGTGACAAAAAAGGCATTTGTCGGTATGGGATGTTTTATATCCCAATGATGGAGGCGCTATGTCGAGTAACTTTAGACCTAAGTGGTAGAGGACATCTTAGTTTTGATTATAAATTCGAAAAAGAAAAAGTAGGAACTTTTGA
>CAZDNU010000167.1:0-2486 GCA_964506865.1 uncultured Fusobacteriales bacterium
CGCCCAAAAGGATAGGAATTACATATATTGATTGCAATAATTAATAAGGGCGAACACACAGGTTCGCCCCTACACAAAACAAAAGTTTTATCCGTAAAAATCCGTGTAATCCGTGTCAAAAAAAGAAAATAAGTAGGGGCGTCACCTACGTGTGCGCCCAAAAGGATAGGAATTACATATATTGATTGCAATAATTAATAAGGGCGAACACACAGGTTCGCCCCTACCGGAAATGATAAAATGGTTTAAAACAATGACAACAAATGAATATATAAGGATGGTTAAAGAAAATATTTTGCCATCTTTTGATAAAAGAATATGGCAAAGAAATTACTATGAAAAAATAATAAAAGATGACAAAATATATTTTGAGACAATTAATTATATACGAAATAATCCTATGAAATGGGAAAATGACGAATATTATATGTAAATATTAATACACGGTATATTATACATAATGTAGGGGCGTCACCTACGTGTGCGCCCAAAGGATAAGCAAAAGTATCAATCCGTGTCAAAAAAAATGAATAACAAGTGTACGGCATACGGAAAAAGGTGACGACACCTTGAAAATACTGATATATATACAGAATATATCACATCATAAATGAGATCCGCCGAACAGCTTTTCATGATGAAAATAGCAAAAAGAACAACATAAAATCAGATATTCAAAAATATGCAAGTTCTTATGCATTGAATATACTAGAATTTAAAACAAAAAACAAAAAAAAAACAAAGATTATGGAAAATTTGTAAATAACTTGCTATAATAAAAATACCACAAGGGGTGAGAGTGTGAAAGAGAAGATGAAAAGATTTTATAAAGAAGTTTTTTTCTTTGTGTTTGCTCTAGTGGCTTTTGGATACCTAAATGAATATATGGGCCTCAAGGATAATGAGGTGAAGTTGAATAATTATATAGGGACAGAAGGCAAAACTCCTGCTACACTTAATCTGAAATTCACAGGCTTGAAAAAAGCAGGTCGTAGCATGTTATGGCTAAAGCAGATACTTGATGTGGGTGGTCATGAAAGAGATACCGAACAGCAAAAACTAAATTCAGAAATGATATCTTACTTGGATCCATACTTCAAAGTAAACTACTATTATGCGGCTTCTGTTTTAGCTTTGATAAGGACAAATAATAGACATGATTATGGACTCCAAGTTTTATACAGGGGCTATAAATATAATCAAAATGATAGAGTAATGCCTTTGTACATAGCTGGGATAGCAGCAGATCAAGCAAATGACTTATCTAAAACACTGGAGTATTTTGAAAAAATAGTAAAAAAGATAGAAGATGAACAATTAATACATACAATTGCTTATATATATGATGAAAAATACGCTAATAGTCAAGAAATAAAAGAAAAGGCAAAATATATGAAAAAAGCCATATCTTATTATGAACAGCTCCTTTATAGTAAACAAGGAAAATACAAAGAAAAAGCTGAAAAAAAACTCAGAAAATATTACAAAAATTTAAAAAAAGATAATTGACAATTGGATAATATAGATGTATAATATGAAAGGTTTTGTTTAATTAAAGACAAAAAAAATTAAAAGGAGGAATGTAAAATGAAAAGAAAAGGGTTTACACTAATCGAACTTATGATAGTTGTAGCTATCATAGCAATACTTGCAGCAGCAGCACTACCTGCATTTGGAGCTCAAATCAAAAAAGCAAAAGATTCAAAAGCAGTAGGGATGGTTGCTAATATGAGAAGCCAATTAAGCATGGTTGTAGCAGATTTAGAAGGGATGCATCCAGCAGCAAGTGAATGGCCAAATGTAATTAATGGAGGAATAATAACTGGAGTTAATTCAATTGGTTTTAATTCAACTATTCATGAGATACAAGGTGCAGAAGCAGCACATACATCTGGAGGGTGGCCAGCTGCAAATAGTGGAACGCTAAAAGCCGGAACTCCAGCAAGTGGAAGTACATATGCGTACAATGTTGATGGTGATGGAACTACAGGGAATGTAATGTTTACAACAGCTGGAAATGATACAAAAGGAAGAAATTGGACAGACTATTAAGAAGTTTAAAATAAAGATATAAGCTTTATATAAAAAAGGACGACGTTAAGCTGTCGTCCTTTTAGCTTAAGAAAGGTTGAGGGAAGCATATGAGCATTTTAAATAAGTTAAAATTAAGTCCTTGGTTTATAGTGTATACAGTAGTTTTTGTATATATTGTAGTATTTGGAAGGCATACTTTTCTAAATGCGGATACGGATATACTTTGGCATATAAAACAAGGAGAATGGCTTTGGAAAAATAACTCCTTTATAATCGATCGAGAAATTTTTACATATCAATTTGAATACAGGGAGTGGTATTATTTATCGTGGTTGTCAGATATAGTAGCATATATGGTCTATACTATTTCTAAATTAGAAGGGATTGTTGTGTGGTATGCTACAGTAATTTCTGTTACGGTAGCTATGATATTTAACTATAATTATAAAAAA
>CAZDNU010000168.1:0-2376 GCA_964506865.1 uncultured Fusobacteriales bacterium
TTATTTTATTTGTATCTAGCTCTTCACCTGTTATCAATTCTACAAAATTATTTAAATTTTCACTTTGTAAGCTGATTTGCTTTTCTTCTTCGCTAAAGTTATGTAACACTATCATCAAGTTGCCCTGTCCGCTTATTTTATAAGAATATATCCCTTCTTCTGTATCTATCTTTTCATAAATTCCCGTAAACATAAATGGATTTTCTTTTCGTATAGCGATCATCTTTTTGTATCTGGCATACAGACTATCAGGATTATCAATTTGTTCTTCTAATGATATCCTATCATTTGCTTTGGTAAATCGCATATTTCCAAAAAATCCACCTTTTTCCATTGATGTCATTCCTTCTCCTTTTGCATCTTTGTACCAGTCAAAAGGTTCACGTATATTTTCATCTGGTTTTGTACCCTCTTGTCCCAGTTCTTCCCCATAATACAGGAATGGCGTTCCTGGAAGCGTAAACAATAGATTAGCTGCTAGTTTCAATTTTTTCTTGTCACCTTTTAGAGTAGTAGCCAATCTTTCCATATCGTGATTTCTTAGAAATATCGTATCAATATATTCTGCTGAATATTTTTCAAACTCTTTATAATCTTTATTTAGTTCCTCAATAGGATCAAAGTTTTTACCCTGTAGCATATCTACTATACCATCACTTAGCTTAAAGTTGAATGAAGAATCCAAACTTTCATAAAATTTCGATAAAAACTCTATATCACTTGTCCAGTTTTCACCTACCAAAAATGCATTTGGATTTTCTTTTTTTACGTGGCTAGCAAATTGCTTCCACCATGCAAGCGTTACATCTTTATCGTGATCATCTATGTGTTTTGCTGCATCCAATCGAAAACCGTCTACTCCTTTATCTAACCAGAAGGATGCTATGTTTTTCATTTCTTCTCGTACATATTGGTTTCGGAAATTCAAATCAGGCATTTTATTCCAAAACAGAGCATAGTAATGATCTCCTTGAATATTTCTAGACCAAACCTCCTGTCCCCACTCACCGATTTCATACAAATTAGAAAATTCATCTTCCCATACATAATAGTTTCTATAAAAATTTTCTTTTGATTTTGCAGCTTCTTCCATCCAAAAAATATCATCAGAACTGTGATTGACAACTAAATCTATTATTATCTTTATCCCTTTTTTATGCGCTGCATCCAATAAACTTTCAAAATCATCCATAGTCCCATAATCATCTTCTACTTTGTAATAATCAACTATATCATAACCATGATAAGTATCTGATCTCAGTGTAGGCATAAGCCATAATGCATCAACACCCAAGTCTTTTAAGTAATCTAACTTTTCTTCCAAACCTTTAAAGTCACCTATACCATCACCATTTCCATCATAAAAACTCCTTACAAATACTTCATAAAATATACTTTCTTTTGCCCATTTATTTTTTGGTATATCTCCTATTTCTATTTTTTTCAAAGATTCAACATCCGAAATAATCTTTTTTTCACCATTTATAGCTTCTATCTGATAAAAATATGTCTTTCCAGCTTTTAATCCCTCAAGTATAATTCTATCCGTTCTAAAGTCATAATCTTCTACAGTTTTTACCAGTTTTAAATTTTCTTGCGTATCTCCCAACAATACGTTGATTTTATTCCCGTAATTAGTTTTAAACAGCAATTTTACTTCATCACTGCTCAAATCTATATACTCGTCAGTCCGAATCAATGTATCTTGTAATTTAGGTGTTCCCTTTACTTTGATTTTTTTTCCTCTTTTTTCATTATTTGATACCGGTATAAGCGTAAATACAGCCTCTTTTAGAGGAGCCCCTTTATATGTATATTCTTTTTTATCGCTTGGTACTCTTACGACTCGTCTTATATAGCCGACTTTCATGTCAATTATTACACCTTTAGTATTTTCCGTAGTTTCTAAGTCCCATTCAAGTGCTACTTCACCTATTTTTTCGGTAATCTTTACATTCTTGACAAAATTTTCATATTTCACACTTTCTTTGATTTGGCTTACTTTTTTTTCTGTCTTTTCTGTTGTCTTTCCACAAGCCAATAACAATAACATAAATAAAAACATTAACTTTTTCATACGCTCTTCCTCTCCTTTAATTTTATCACCCTGTAACTTATTCTAAAAGTCCATTTCAAACAACATTTGCTTCACCCAACACAGTAAACGTTTACAAAATATACTTACTACATACACAGCTCTTCTTTGTTAAAGCTAAAAATTATGTACATTGCATTCTAACTTAGTTCTTCCAATACAATATTTCCATTTGTATAAATACATATTTCCGAAGCTATTTTCAAGCCCTCTTTTGCAATATCGGCTGCACTCATGTCAGTATGCTGATACAAAGCTTTTGCTGCAGCATATGCATAATT
>CAZDNU010000169.1:0-1724 GCA_964506865.1 uncultured Fusobacteriales bacterium
ATAAAATTTGATTTCATAATATCAGGTATAAATAAAGGTGAAAATCTTGGAAGTGATGTCCTGTATTCTGGAACAGTATCAGCAGCGTCTGAAGGCGCGTTAATAGGCATACGAGCCATAGCAGTATCGGCAATTACTAGAGGACAAGCTCCTGACTATGATACAGCTGCAGACTTTTTAGTGAAATACTTAGAAGATATAAATGATGTAGAATTTCCAAGAGATAGTTTTTTAAATATAAATGTACCAAATATTGGAAAAGAAAACATAAAGGGATATAAATACACAAAACAAGGCGATAGAAAATATGAAGACAACTTTATTGAAAGAATTGATCCGCAAGGAAACAAATATTATTGGCTGGGAGGCGAAGCCGTAGAGTATGAAAATGACCCTAAAGTTGACTTTAATATAGTAAAATCGGGCTATATATCAATTACTCCCATAAATTTAAATTTAACAGATGAGAATTTTATGGATACACTAAAAAAGAGAGGAAAATAAGATGAGAATAATTGATTTGCTATCACCATTGGATTTTTTAAATATAGAGGATTACGAAGTAGTAAAAAAAGAATTTATAGTAGTGGGTACTGGAATTGCAGGCCTACGAGCAGCGCTAGAGATGTCAAAAGAGAGTAAGGTAACGATGATAACAAAATCGAAAATTATAGAAACCAATACTCAGTATGCACAAGGTGGTATTGCAGTAGTTTTGGAGCAAGAAGATGATTTTGATTTGCATATAGAAGACACACTATATGCCGGAGCAGGTCTTTGCGAAAGAAAACCAGTAGAAATACTTGTAAGAGAAGGTCCGGCTAGAATAAAAGAGTTATTGGAAATAAATACAAAATTTGATAGAAAAGAAGATGGGAAGTTATCGATGACAAGAGAAGCTGCTCATTCAAAGCATAGAATCCTGCATGCAGGAGATACTACTGGGGCAGAGATCGAAAAAGCCTTGACAAGAGAAGTCATTAAAAATGAAAATGTGGAGATATTAGAATTTTATTTTTTTATTGACTTTTTAAGTGATCATTCTATTTTGTTGTACAACATAATTACAAAGAAATATCTAGTTTGTTACTTCAAAGGAATAGTAATGGCCATGGGGAGTCTAGGGCAAATTTACAAAAATACTTCGAATCCTGCAGTAGCAACAGGAGACGGTCTGGCAATAGCTTATAGAAAAGGGCTAGAATTATCAGATATGGAGTTTGTGCAGTTTCACCCAACGACGTTTTATATGGATGGTGTTCCAAGATTTTTGATATCCGAATCACTTCGTGGAGAAGGAGGAGTGCTACGTAATGCTGATGGAGAAAGATTCATGAATAGATATCATTCCAAAGGAGAATTAGCGCCTCGTGATGTAGTAAGCAGATCAATATTGAGAGAAATGGAAAAAACAAAATCAAAATGTGTTTATTTAGATATGACGCATATAAACAAAGGTTACCTTGTAAAGAGATTTCCAAATATAGCGAAGTTTTGTCTAGAGTACAATATAGATATATCTAAAGACTATATTCCCGTTAGTCCCGCTGCACACTACATGATGGGTGGGATAAGTACAGATATATTTGGAAAGACTTCAGAAACTGGCATATATGCAGCTGGAGAAGTTTCTAGAACTGGTGTACATGGAGCAAATAGATTGGCCAGCAATTCGTTATTGGAGGGATTGGTCTTTGGAAAGAGAGCAGGAAGTACTGCGTTGA
>CAZDNU010000170.1:0-2910 GCA_964506865.1 uncultured Fusobacteriales bacterium
TTATATTATTATAACATATTTTTTTATTTTTTCAAATATTTGATTTTATAATTCTAATTATTTGCTCATATGATTTATCCGTTTTGAAGCCTGCCGCCCTTACATGACCACCGCCTCCAAATAAAGCTGCAAGTTTATTTACATCTTTTTCTTTGGATCGAAAGCTTCCTTTTATTGTCCCATCTGACTCTTCACGCAAAAATAAAGCTATTTCCGTCTCTTCAAAGCTTCGCAGTACCTCTACAATTCCTTCGCAATCCTCTCTCTTGGCCTCTAGCTTTTTCATTTTATCATAACTTAAGTAGTAATAAGCCAATCTATGATTCTGTGAAAACTCAAACTCATTGAGAACTTGCCCCATCAGTTTTAATTTACTTTTACTTTTTGTCCCATATATATTTGAATGAATCTCTGCAGTATCTATGCCCGTGGCTTTTAATTTGGCCGCACAAGCAAACGTCGCCTCACTCACATTGCCATAAGCAAAACTCCCGGTATCTGTAAGTATCCCTGCATATATAGCCGTTGCAGTATCTTTATCCAAATCTTGATCTATACTTTGTATAAAATCATATATAATTTCACTTGTTGATGATGTTTTAGTATCTACATAGTTTAGATTCCCGTATTTTTTATTGCTTATATGATGATCCATATTAATTATAAATGTCTCATCTTTTATAAATTCTTTTACTTTTCCTATTCTGTCTAAATCCCCACAATCCAGGCATATTATAGTATCAAAACTATATTTTGTATCTATATTTTCTAGTTTTTCTACTACAAAACTATGCGGCAAAAATTTTAGAAATGACGGTATCTCATCTTCCAAAACAAAACGCATAATTATGTCTTTATTTTCATTTAGTTTATTTATCGCTAAATACAGTGCCAGAGCAGAGCCAATCGCATCTGCATCAGGATTTTTATGAGATGTCAACAGTATTCTATGGCTTTCTTTTATTTTCTTTAATATTTTTTGAAGCATTTTTACCTCCAAGCTTACTCATGTGATAACGCTAGCGAAAAATCAAAGTTAAAATTTATTTTTTTATTCTTCTTTTAAATGATATTAATGTGTTTTTCATTAGCATAGCTATTGTCATCGGCCCTACCCCACCAGGTACAGGAGTAATCAATGAGGCTTTTTCGTGTACATTTTCATAATCTACATCACCATACAACTTTTTGCTGCCTTCTACTCTATTTATTCCTACATCTATTATTACTGCGCCATCTTTTACCATGTCCTCAGTTACAAAATTTGCTCTTCCAACTGCAGCTATTATGATATCAGCTCGTTTTACTACATCTTTCAAGTTTTTCGTTCGACTATGACATATCGTTACCGTTGCACTTTCTTTTAGTAGCATCAGCGCAATTGGTTTTCCTACTATATTACTTCGACCTATTATAACTGCATCTTTTCCGCTTATCTCCACATTACTTCTTCTAAGCAATTCCATTATCCCGTACGGAGTACATGAATTAAATCCATCTTCTGCTCCTATTGTAAGTTTCCCTACATTTACAGGATGAAATCCATCTACATCTTTCGCTGGATCTATTGCGTTTAATACTTTTTCCGAATCAATATGTTTTGGAAGTGGCAATTGTACAAGTATACCATCTATCTCTTCTCGTGTATTTAATTCATCTATTATTTCCAGTAATCTTTTTTCAGTTGTATCTTCACTCAAATCATATTTTTCAGAATGAAAACCCAACGCCTTACATGTTTTCTCTTTTGAATTTACATAAACATTGGATGCAGGATCATTTCCTACTAATATTACTGCAAGTCCTGGTATTTTCTCTGTTGTGCTTTTCAAGTTCTCTACTTCTACCCTTATTTCTTCTTTTATCTCCTTTGATATACCTTTTCCATCGATTATGTTACTCAACACAAATCCCTCCTATATATAAAATTTATTTTTTCTTTGTCAACATTCTTTCTTTCCAATAATTTAGTTCTTGTAACTTAGCGTATAGATCAATATTTTCTACAAATACATCTTTTGGGACATCAAGCTTTAAAGGTACAAAATTAAGTATCGCTTTTACTTCTTCTTTTACCAATAAATCCACAATATCTTGTGCGGCTGATCTTGGAACAGTCAATATCGCTATATCTATATTCAACTCAAATTCGCCCATTCTTTTGGCCAAATCTCTAACGTCATCTATTCTTATACCATCTACTTTTTCTCCGATTTTTTTCTTATCATTATCAAATATCCCAACTATTTTGAAGCTTTCTTTTGTAAACTCCGGCTCAGATAAAAGCGCACTCCCCAATCTTCCAAACCCTATTATAATTACATTGTTACTCTTATTTATCCCTAGTATACGTTCTATATCTTTATATAAAGTTCTTACTTGATAACCTTTTCCTCTTATACCAAATTCTCCAAAGTTTGACAAATCTTTTCTGACTTGTGCTGCAGTAAACCCCATTTTTTCCGCTAAATCCTCTGATGATATATAGTCATCCGGAATTAAATTTTCAAGACATCTTAGATATTTTGTAAGCCTTTCTATTACTTTTGGGGATATTCTTTCTTCTTTCATCTTTCTCCTCCTTATTTTTACTCCTTTTCATAAATGAAACTTTAGTTTTTAGATAATTTCAGTAAATTGTATGTAATTAGTCTAGTCTTCAAATTTATCTCCTAATTTAAAATAATTTCCGTTTATAATATCTTGCCCGGATATCTTTTTTTTATTTTCCGGTTTCACCTCTTTGATCAAAATAGCACCATCTTTGACTCTTACTAGTGGGCCTTTCTTTTTTACGAGGTCAATAATCTCGCCTGGGATTCCTTCTTTTGCTGTTTTTATTTTCTCTGATTTATATATTTTAAATCTTTTGCCATTAAAAAGTGTAAATGCTCCTGGAAATGGATCAAA
>CAZDNU010000171.1:0-1517 GCA_964506865.1 uncultured Fusobacteriales bacterium
TCAAAAGCTCTTATTTGATTGTATACAATTTTCATATCTTTATTCCAATCAATCTTTGTTTCTTCCTTTTTTATAGGTTTTACAAAACTCGCTTCACTATGATTTTGAGGTATACTATCAGCGGTTCCTTCTTCTATTTTGATTAATGCATCTTTCAATGCTATTGCTCCACTGATCTTTAGTTTATCGTGTAAAGTCGCAAAGTTATCTTCCTCTTCTATTTTAGTTTCAGATTTCAATATCATATTTCCTGTATCTAGACCTTCTTCTATATACATAATAGTGATGCCGGTTTTTTCATCTCCATTTAAAATTGCCTGTTGAATTGGAGATGCTCCCCTGTATTTTGGAAGTAGAGATGCGTGTACATTTATTATTCCATATTTGGGTAGATCTATTATATTCTTTGGTATTATCTTACCATATGCTACCACTACGATTATATCAGGAGCAATCTCTTGTAATCTTTTATATATAAGTTCATCTTGCAATTTTACAGGCTGAATTACTTCGATATTAGAGCTTACTGCATACTCCTTTATTGGAGAAAATCTACGCTTTCCATTTCTCATGTTTCTTTTGTCCGGCTTGGTAAATACCGCTTGTACATTATGCTCCTTATCTAAGTATTCTAGGCACGGCAATGCAAATTCAGGTGTTCCCATAAATATTACTTTCATACTAATTTATCCTTTCTTTTTAAGGTTTTTTAACGTTTGCTTTTTCATCCTCTCAAGCTTTTTTGTGATAAGTTTTTTGCTCAAATTGGATACCTTATCTACAAATAATACGCCATCAAGGTGATCGGCTTCGTGCTGTAATGCTCTTGCATAAAGTCCTACTGCTTCTTCCACAACTTCTTCACCTTTTTCATTTAGATATTTTATTTTTACAGCTTTTGGTCTTTTTACCTTTTTATATATTCCCGGTATACTCAAGCATCCTTCTTCACCTTCTTCAAACTCCTCGGATCGCTCTATAAAAACCGGATTAATAATTTTTCGTAATTTTCCATCTGTATCTATTACAAAGATTCGCTTATTAACCCCTATCTGAGGAGCAGCCAGACCTACTCCTGGGGCATCATACATTGTTTCTACCATGTCATCTATTAATTGTAATATATTCTCATCTATTTTATCCACAGTTGCCGATTCTTTTCTAAGTACCGGATCACCATATATTTTTATTTCATGTATCATTTTCTTCACTCCTTACATTTACATCAAATTTATAGGATCTATATCGATTGTTATCCGTATTTCTTTTTCACTAAATTCTATACTTGTCTTCTTTAATTTTTCCTTAAATTCATTTATTTCTTTTCTTTTACCTTTTATAAATATTTGGTATCTATATCTTTTTTTTATTTTATATATCGGTGCCTGAAAAGGTCCATATATCTCAAGCTTTTCTTCATCGATTTCATCCTCATTATATATATCTGTATAAAATTTATTTGCGGCTTCATATAGCACGGTCTCATCTTCTGATGAAATTATAATATTGATTATCTT
>CAZDNU010000172.1:0-2298 GCA_964506865.1 uncultured Fusobacteriales bacterium
AGAGCCATTTTACTGCTTCAATATCTATCATGACAAAGAATACAAAGAGGAGAATATTGACATAGAGATATGTGAATCAGTAGTAAAAAAACTTGAAAATAGGGATGGAATAGAGTACAAGATAGTGGATCAAGTAAAAAAAGCTGCTTGTATAGAACACAAGGGTCCCTATGAAAATCTAATTGAATCATATAAGAAAATATTGGAATGGATAGAAGAAAATGGTTATGAAATAGCTGGAAATGAACGTGAATCTTATATTGACGGCTGTTGGAACAAGAATGATCCAAAAGACTGGCTTACAGAGATACAGATACCGATAAAGTAATCCACAATAGTATGAATAAATTAAAATAAAAAAATATAGGATACCCTAATTAAGGGGTATCCTAACTCCAAACTAAAGTTTGAAACTCGCTATTATCATTGTCTACAGCTTTATCAGATAAGATAAACTTATCAATCAAATACCATAATCGTCTTCACCTACAATATAAAGGTCATGTATTCCGCTAGTTTCTGCTATATTTATTTTTTGAGTTTGAAATGCTGACCATGAGTTAGTATATATTGGTGTAACATTCGCTAAAATAGTACCAGCACTAGAACCAATTCGTATAGAAAACTTTCCCCCATTATCCCCATCAGCAATTTGAAATGATATTGACTTAGCTCCGTTTCCAAAATTAATATCACTATATTTTATGTATCTACCTGCATCAAAATATCCAATATATCCATCTAATTTTCGAATTCCAGTAGAAGCACTGGTAAAGTTTTCAGCTTCAATTTCTTGGTACTGAAAACTACTATCCTCAATGCTTACAACTATTTGTTTTTTGTTATTATCTTCATTTGACTCTTCAAATCGATCTAAATCATCTACAAAAGCTTCTATTAATAAATCTCCGACAGTGTTTGCTGAATAAAGAGTTTCCATTCTTAAAACAGCACTTTCTCCAGGAGCTAAAGCACCGTGATCATCATTCCACCAATTTGTATCTTTAGTACCATTTATCCAAAATCCAACTTCAACAAAATCATCAGTCACTGCATTACCAATATTTTTTACTAGAAACTGTTGCATTTTGCAACGGTCCAATAGATTAATTTCCCCGGTGATATATTAAGCAGATTTATTTCGAAAATATTAAAAATTAACAAAGGGTGAAAATGTTTAGTTTCAGAGCAACAGAACATATATATATATTGGTGCAAGAAAATGACACATAAGAGATGAATACGCATCTGGTTGA
The DNA here is from genome assembly GCA_964506865.1 of uncultured Fusobacteriales bacterium. Lineage (GTDB taxonomy): Bacteria > Fusobacteriota > Fusobacteriia > Fusobacteriales > JAAYPW01 > CAZDNU01. The sequence continues at coordinate 1,257 of CAZDNU010000172.1, forward strand.
AGAACAATGCCTTGTTGGGGAAATAAATAAATTGAGAGAAAAGTATAAAAGTGCTATAATGTATTTAAGGAATGAGAAAGGAGTATAAAAATGAAATATGATTTTGATGAAATTATGAATAGAAAAGGAACTGCAAGTGTAAAGCATGAAATGCTGGATGTATATTTTGGAGTAGATGACGTACTAGCTATGTGGGTAGCAGATATGGACTTTCAATGTGCTCCTGAAATAATAAAAAAGATAGAAGAGCGAGCAAAACATGGTATTTATGGATATACCTACAAAACAGATGACTACTATAATGCAATAGTAAATTGGTACAAAAAAAGACACGATATGACTATCGATGAAGCAGAGATAAGTTTTGCACCGGGAGTAGTGTCGGGATTAGCGATGGCAATATTGGCTTTAACAGAGGTGAATGATAATATAATTGTACAATCTCCTGTTTACTATCCATTTTATAATGTAGTGAGAAACAATAATCGTAATTTGATAATAAATAATTTAGAAAAAAAAGAGGGCAAGTATTATTTTGATTTTGAGGATTTAGAAGAAAAAATAAATGACAAAACAAATATGCTAATACTTTGTAGTCCGCATAATCCTGTTGGACGGGTCTGGACAAAGGAAGAATTAGATAGATTAAGTGATATATGTGTAGAAAATAATATAATAGTGGTATCAGATGAGATTCATTCAGATATAGTATATGCACCAAATAAATTTGTATCAATGCTAGAATTTCAAGATAAATTAAAAAACAACTTAATTGTATTTAATGCTGCCAGTAAGACTTTTAATGTAGCTGGATTATCTAGCTCATATGCAATTATAAAAAATAAAATTTTAAAGAAAAAATATGATAGAGTATTGAATAATATAGGAGTAGGCATGGGCAATGTATTTGGCCTGACAGCACTAGAAGCTGCTTATAATTTTGGAGAAGAGTGGCTAAAAGAGCTATTGATATATTTACAAAAAAACATAGATTTTGTTGGTGAATATTTGCGAAAAAATATACCGCAGATTAGTTTTGAAA
>CAZDNU010000173.1:0-8269 GCA_964506865.1 uncultured Fusobacteriales bacterium
ATTCCCATCAATGTCATACATTTTCCAAACATCTCCAGCCTCATTTTGTAAATAAATAGCATTTATCATAGCTTGATAGTATTCTCCATACTCATCCCACATAATCCCTACATTTGTAATCAGTTGCACTTCTAAATTGTTATGTGCCATGCTATATTGCCAATTCCCACTTACTTTGTAGAACATCTTGTAATGAAAAGTTCCTGACTCGTCAACAACATCAACAAGCGGATTATTTGTATCTGTATATGAATTCAAGTCATCTGCTGTACCTGACAATACTTCAGTACCGCTTGTCTCATCAGTACCATAAGGCGGGACTTGCCACGGAGTTTTTTTTCTCCTCAATGTAAATTCTTCGATTAAATTTAGATTTGGATCTTCCCAGTTTAGCTCAACATAAAAGTCCGTCCCCATTGGTCCAGGATATGAATCTACATTTGTAAACTCAACTACTGCTAGTGGATACGCAAACCCATGAGCTTCTGCTACAGATTGTATAGTATTCTCCAAGCCTACAGTGTTTAGTACTTCATACACGTTCTTTCTTGAGTTGAAATTACATAGAACTATCATATCTTTTGCTATATCTCCACTTTCTAGATCAAGTAAGTAACCTAACTTTTTCAAAGTATATTCATTCGTTCCGTTAATTTTTAATATAGCAGGACCCGTATTCGCTTTTCCTGCAAAGAACCGAATCAATGGTTTAGCACTATGTATATAGTCATTTACTGCTATCTCATATACATTTTCTGTAGTTCCTGTGTCATCTACTATTTCAGTAATGAGACTATTTACTTGATTCGTTAAATCTTGTGATGTTTCATTAACTGCAGTTTGTTCAAGAGAATTACTTCCAATCACTTCCTCAATTTTGATCCACGGACTTGCAGGATATGTAAAGTCGGCATACTTCTCAGCTTCTACTTTTAATTCATGCAAAGATTTTCTTTTAATGCTGTATTGCAATTTTCTGATAATTAATTGAGTACTTTGAATATTTAAGGCTTCATTATGTATAGTTGCCTTTTGCAATATATCTAAATCAGTAACTACACTTGATGTAAATCTATATTTTTCAATATCATTACACTTTTCTCTATATCTAGCTTTTGCTAACGCAAGTGCTGCATCACTATTTTGTATATACTTGTTTTTGACCGTATCCGCTTCGGCTTCTGTTTCCTCTGCAGCATATTCAAGCCAATTTCCTTCATGCTTCACGAGAGGCTCGCCTGATAACTCAAAATCGGTCAAAAAAACTTCGAAATCATTTGTATTTTCAATTACCAGTTTTGTTTTATTTTGTTGAAAATCAGTAGTAAATGTAACAGTTGAATTTGTTACATCATAATTCACTTCAACTCCATCTTCCACAAACACACCTTTTTTGATTATAGTGTCTCCATTTGCATTTGTAATCAATATCTTTTTCAGTGCTATATTCATGCATGCTGATGATACATAATTACATAACAACGTTCCTGATGAGTTTGCATTTATAACTTTATCATTTGCAAGTTGAAATACTGTCTGATTTGCTAATTGTGTATAGCTGTCATATTCCACTCTTATTTTTTCATACTCTGCTTTTTCAACTTCAATTTCAACTTCTCTTTGTAAATTACTTTCATTAAAAGTTACTCCTGAATCTGTTGTTTCGATATTATCTATCCCATTAACAAATCTAACTATATTTGATTTATCTGTATATAATCTACCATTTGTTGCTTCGAGTAACTCTTTAACTTCATCAATTATCTTGTCACCTTTTTTCCAGTACGCATAATTAATATTAAAGTCATCTGTAATTGAGATCCCATATACAGACAAACCTAATTTATTAAATAAAGTCCCTAGTAACCAAATAAAACTTCTTCCTAAGTAAATCTCATCTTCTGCAAATTTAAGTTTCGATACTTCTTTTAATCTATCAAATACTCTTATTTCTCTTGAAGTTCTCACATTTTTCTCTGACTTTTTCTCTTCCAAGTATTCTCCTGAAAAAAGAATATCATCAGAAAAAACTTCAACTAAGCTGGTATCAGAAAAAAAGTCTACTTCTTTTCCTCTTTGCCGGTCAAGTTTTATATCTGCCCGGTTGGAGGAAACTATACTGTTTCCCCCTTTGTCCTCGAGCGTAATATTAATTGATTCGATATATTCTATTGTCTCTACATTATCTGCTTTACATGAAATCATTATAAGTCACCTGCTGTTTCTTTTTTTAGTTCTGTAATAGTTTTCTTTGCTAGATGTTCTGCTGAGTCATTGTATACGTTCTCTGCATTAATCGTAACAGAGTAAGTTATACTTGTACTCTCTCCTGCTCCTGCTAGACTACTATCTGTATAATATTCTGAACCATATGATTCACTACTTTTGTCTGTAATGTCATCTGCTGTGAAGTCATACCCAAGTGCTCGTACATTATCTTTTATTGACTGTTCTGCAGACTGATACAAGTTTGCTAGTTCTCTCTGCTTGTCTATATCAGATAAGCTTGAGTTATTCATTATCTCATCTATTTCAGCTTGTATCTTTTCTTTGTCAAAAAGCGTCTTTGCAAATGTTTCAATCAACGCAGTATCTGCAAACAGTTCTTGAAGTGATGTCAACCCTTCGCTGTACAGACTTTCTCCAAATGATGATGTAAAGTCTCTAAAATCTCCTGTTTCTGCATATGCTGCATAAGCAGCTAAAGTTGCTTGCTTTGCTTTTTCAAGTGATTCAGCTTGATTTTCTATTTCTTTTGTTATTTCATTTATAGTGTCTCTATATGACTCTAATTCATCATTATCATATATGTCTTTTGCAGTAGCTTTGTAATCTTCAAGTGAGATGTTTCCTTCAAGATACTCTTCTGTGATAGATGCTATCTGTTCCTGTATCGCCTTATATGCATCCGTATCTTCAAATTTATTTTTCAATTGATCTACAAGTAAGTTATTTGAAGCTGATGAGTATTCATCAAAAGTTCCCAGTCCTGCTTCCAATACACTTTTTGCACTCTCACGTAAACTTGCTGCTGCTTCTTCCCATTGATTCATTCCGAACATAGCCTGTATTGTTTCATCGCTTATTCCAGCTTCTCTTGCTAAATCTTTCATTGCCTCAATTGCTGCATAACTTCCCTCGACCACATTACCTGCCCAGTCTCCAGACTGTATCGTATATGCTAAATTTTTAGTTTTACTTTCTGCTTCTGCTATCGAGTCAAAGTACTCAATCATTGAAACGCTATCTGTTAATGCTTCAATTTCTTTATTTTTATTCTTGATTGCTTCTTGAGTTTCATCATACGAGTTAAGCAAGTTGTCATACTCGTCTTTATACATTGAAAAAGGACCCTCGCCACTATCGTATAACTCTTCTATTTCATTTATTCTAGCTTTCTGATATTCTGCTTGAGTTTTCAAACTATCTAGTTGCTCTGTCTTTTTGTACAGCACATAATTTACTTGATCTAAGTCTGTATTTCCTGTAATAGCTTGAATTATACCGCTATGATCTTCTACTGAACTAAGTCGCTCCATTGCGCTTCGAAATGCCTCTTCTCCTTGTTCATCTAAGCCTCCAAAGCTTATGTTATATGTCATCTGCGACACATTGTTTTTAATCATTTCACTCCAAGTTGCTACACCAGTTGCGAATGATTCAAAAGCACTTTCACCTTCATTCATAGCCGATACTGTAGCACTTCTTACGTCATTCATTGCAGTTACCATTGTATCTGCATTTTCAGCCATTTCCTGTGCCGTTGCATCTATTTCAGTTCTATACTCTTCTATTTCTTCAGTATTGTAAAATGTCTTGTATGCTTCTTCTAATTGCTCTGTAAACTGCTCTACTAACTCTGCTTGTTCTATTACATTTATTCCTTCGAAACTCTCCATTATTGCATTAGTTTTTAAGTTTTCTTGTGCGTCTTGTAACCTTTCTACACCTTCGATATATTCATCTATATTTTGTAGATATTCGTCAAAATTAAGCTCTTTAATCTTGTCATATTTTAATCTGCCAGCACCAAATAATGTGCCTATCACCAAGCTACTACCCCACTGACTTGAATTCATAGGCGGCTTTTTACCTTTCGCAATTGACTCAAAAATAGATGTATCCATGTTTTCTAAAGCCTCACGATACTCTTTCAGCTCATCCAAGTTCAAATCCTCTACTTGTTTGCCTTCCAAATCATATCCTGCAAGTTCAGATATATCTTCATCTGCAAAATCCATCTCTTTATATCTACTCTTATATTTCCCATACCAGTTTTTATATTTATATTTGACTAACATAGATACATCGCCGAAATCTTTATTCTGATTTATCGTATCAAGCATTATTTGATAGTTTTTCATATACCCTTCTATATTCGAAGCAGTTGGATTCTCCGCAAGTGACTGTATACTATTTCTGTCGAATTGCACTAAGTTTTCATTTAATTGCTGTATTCTTGTTGTAAGTTCAGTCAAAGCAGTTGTATTCTCATTATATTCCTCAATCTCTTTCTGATTCTCTGCTTCTTGTTTGCCATCAAAGTATGAGTTTATTGACCCAACTACTCCTGCTACAGCTCCTGCTGCTCCTATTGCATTCGACCAGTCTCCTCTATTCCAATTTCCAAAATTTGAAAAGTCTAGTTGTTCAAAACTGTCCATGCCTTGCGTAACCATCGAAAACCCTGCTCCAATTTTGTCAAAAGTTTCATTTCCCGTCAACGTTGCAAGATTTGAAAATAAGTTAGTAACCGAATCACGCAAATTACGTGTCATTTCTTCTTGCAATCTTAGTTGTTCTTCTTTTTCTTTGATCTCATCTTCAACTATTTTGCTCTGTAATTCTCTATAGTATGCATCTTGCTCTAATTCATATTTCCTTCTTTCCAAATACTCATCTGATGTTTTGCCTTTATATTGCCTCGAACTATAGTTTTGATCCCTCATGTAGTCTTGCATATATGTATTTGAAGCATTTTTGAAAGCTTTCTCATAGCTTGCTTTTTGACTTTCGTATGTACTTCTTTGCTGTTCTGCTTCTTTTATCGCTGACTGCATATCTAATCCATACACATTTGGCATTTCTGCTTTGATCTTGATAGTTACTTCTTTATCTGCCACTTCATTCATTTTGCTTTCAAGCTTGTCAAAAAATTCAAGTATTTTTTCATATCCAGCATCTGTTCCATCACCTAAGAAGTCAAATATTTTTTTTCCTGCTTTTTGATATTCATCCAGTACTTTGTTTTTCATATTTTTCAGTTCATCCCATATCATGTCGCTTGCTGTGCTTGTTTTTCCTTCCATAGCGTTTTGAATTCTTTCATTCTCACCTAATAAACGTTTTCTTGCTTCCATTATTATTTCGAGCATTTCAGTATATCGTTCTTTTGTCAATTTTATTGCGTGATCTCCATCTTTAGCGTCAAAAATTTCGTTATCAAATATTTGAAAATTATGAGCATCTAGTCCTAATTTTTTGAAAGCATCTTGTGCAGTTTTAAACCCCTCTTTATATTTTTCTATTTGTTTAGAGTTATAAACATGTATTGGTTTGCCTGCGTCTTTATTCCGATCAGACCTCCATTTTACATCGTTTAGCACCTCTTCGTAGCTTTTTACTGCTTTTAAATTATTTTTATTAATCTTTGCATCTATTACTACATCAATTTTTAATGCTGTTTTCCATCTATCTAAATAATCTTCTAACCAACCATCAAAGTCCTCCATTGCTGTTCTTAGAAATTTTTCTACATTATTCCAAATTACTAACAGCGATGATATGATTACACCACCTATAAGACCAAATTTCGTTAAAGGATTCATTGCTAATTTCACTGCCAAACCAATCCCTACTATTGCTCCTGATAATAGACCTATTTTTATTACCATTTCTTTAATCTTAGCTTTCGATTCATCAGACATATTTTGAAACTTATTGATTAAATTAGTTAAACTTTTCATTATTGTTCTTGCTTCATCTTCGAATAAAGCTCCAAATCCCATAAAAGTATTTCTTGATGTTTCTTTTAATACTGAAAAATCGTGTGCAATACTATCAGTCGCTTTCTTATATGCATTTTGCGTTGCTCCTGAACTGCCTCTAACTTCTTCAAGTGTTTCTTTAAATACTTTGAGATTATTAATCGCAGGAAGAATTGCTTTTGCTGCTCTTATATCAAAACCTATGTCTTGAAGAGTAATATTTTTCTGTTCATCTGAAAGACCTCTTAATTTATCTGCTAAATCACTTATTACGTTTTCATAGCCTCTAAATTTACCTTCAATATCATATATTTCAACACCTATTTTCTTTAAATTATCTGCTTTTGAAATAAATGCATCAAATGATCTAGCTAATGCTGTACTACCTTCTTCTGCGCTTATTCCCATCTTAGTAATAAATGCAAGCGAACCATAAACTTCTTCTAATTTTACATTCAATTTAGAAGCTGCAGGAAGTACACTTCCTATATTATTTGCCAATTGTTCATAAGTTATAATTCCTGATTTTACAGTGCTAAACTGCAAATCAAACACCTTATTTAATTCTGATATTTCTAAACCATATGAATTTATTGTTGCAAGACCTGCCTTTGCTGCCGTTGTCACTTGAGTAGCTCCTGCAGTTGCTGCAATCTGTATCTTTTCAAGAACCGCTACTGTATTTTCATTCGCAACTCCAGCACTTCTTACATCATATAAAGCTTTTGCAAGTTCTTTAGAACTCTTTCCAGAATTACTAGACATTTGCATTATTGCTTTTTCATAACTTTTAATTTCAGCTCTTGACACATTTAGCATTGTATTTGTAAGTGCCATTTCTTTTTGAAATGATGCATATGATCCAATCGCAAGTGAAGTAGTGGCAACTAAGGCAAGCATTGCTTTCTTAGATTGATTAAATACTTTATTCGTAATTTGACCAAGTTTTTTAACTGAATTGATCATCTTAGAAAAACCTTGTTTAAGTTTTTTAGCACTTCTTAGAATACCGCTGTTGTTTTTCTCAATTGTTGCTCGCAATTGCGGATAGTTTTTCTGCATTTTCTGCAATTCATTTCTTAAATCTTTTGAAGTATGCCCTGCATCTTTCAAAGCATCTATTCTTGCTTTAGCATCTAATACTATTTCAAGATATAGTAATTCATCATCCACTACTCACACCTCCTTTTAAAAATAGCTGACATATCCTGTCAGCTATTTTCTTGTTAGTTTATCTCGTGCTTTTTTCTTATCAATTTGTTTATTTAGCAGTTTTTTTAATAAATTAATTCTTTGCCACTCATCCTCATATTGATCATATACTCCACCAGATCGTGGCAGTAAAGCTATTTCATAATAACCAGAAAAGTTTACTCTAAAAAGTAATACTGTATTCGATATTTCTTTTAATATTTTTAAGATTCCTTTATCTGGAGTTCTTTTATTAAAAATATAGCAATGTGTAGCATCTTCAAGTAGATTTATTTCTGCTGTTTTTTCTTTTTCTTTTTTTCGATTTCCGCCCTTGTTGAAAAAATACCATTCAGTTTTCCAACGCATTCAGAGAACGCATTTAGTACTCTTGAGTGTGTTGTACTATCTATAATATTTTTACGCGTAAGCTTTTCATCTAAATTCCATTCAGTTAAGCATCTTTCTTGAATAAATAAATGAACGCTTTCATTTGACAATTTCGCTTCTATTTTGTCTTCCTCATCTGTATAAACTACAGATTTTGCTGCTGATAATTTTCCTGCTTCTATTATATCCCCATGTTTCATTCTTATTTTTCCTACAACATAGTCTCCTCCACAAGCTACTCTTATCATCTGATTGCCTACAGCTGTCACCTTTATTTTTTCTTCTTCTTGTTGTTCTTCTATCTTTTCCATAATTTCATCAAAATCTAATTCTTGCCCTTCTTCAAAGTTTATATTCATTTCTAATTCCCTCCATCTTTATTTTAATAATCTGTTAAATCTATTGTTACTTGCATTGGACTTTCTCCTGTATCAGGAACAGTTGCTTCTCCAGAAAAAGAAATTCTTATTTTATCTGGTGTATCTACAGGTGCTGATACTTCCGAAAAAGTAAATTCAGGATAAGTAAGTTTTACCTTCGAATCTAAATCGATTACCATTTGAACCGATTCCGAATTTCTTAATTGTGTTTTATAAGTTTCATAGTCTGCTTTTGTAAATTCTATAGTTCCTGATATTTCTAGTGTAGAACTTTGTGCATCTAATGAGCTTCTTGAAATACTATTTATTGGATAATCTTCT
>CAZDNU010000174.1:0-2336 GCA_964506865.1 uncultured Fusobacteriales bacterium
GGGACAAATATAAAAGAAAAACTCCGAATGGATTCACTTTTGCGTGAAGCAGTAACAAGGAATGAATTATATCTAAACTACCAACCACAACTAGACTTAAATACCAATAAAATAGTGGGAATGGAGGCTTTGGTACGTTGGAATAGTCCTGAACTAGGGATAGTATCACCTGGCACTTTTATACCATTGGCTGAGGAAAACGGCATGATAGTGAAGATCGGTGAGTGGGTACTGGAAAAAGCATGTGAAGACATCAAAACGATACTGTTAAAAGGTTATGATACACGAGTTTCCGTAAATTTGTCGCCAATACAATTTAAGCAAAAGAACTTATTGGACATGATACAAAGTGTAGTGAGAAAATGGAATATACCCCCTTATCTTGTAGAGTTGGAAATAACGGAAAGTATATTTTTGGATAATGTAAAAAGAAATATATATATATTAAATGAAATACGAGAGATGAGTATGAAGATAGCTTTGGATGACTTTGGAACAGGCTATTCATCATTAAGCTATTTGCAAAATTTCAAATTTGATAGATTAAAGCTAGATCAGTCTTTTGTACGAAATATGGATAGAAATGAAAATAGAAAAATATGTGAAACAATAATAGATCTGGCGCATAAGCTTGGGCTAAAGTCAATAGCAGAAGGTGTAGAAACTAAAGAACATTTTGATTTTCTAAGAGAAAAAAAATGTGATGAAATACAAGGGTACTATTTTAGTAGACCTATAATGTTTGAAGATATGTTGAAATTGCTTGAAAAAACTAATAAACTAGAGGATTGATACCAGTTTAGAGGCTATATAGGGGTCAGATCCGAGTGGCTAGCTACTTGGGTCTGACCCCTTAAATTTGAAATTGTACTATCTTTTTTTGGAGAATTATGATATACTTATCTTTGGTGAAATTTTGGAAGGAGATAAATATGTATCTGTATAACTTGCTTAGAATAATTGCATATATAATTATTTTACCTTTTTTTTTGCTTAGTGTAAAAAAAAGAAAATTTATAGCCAAAAGATTATTTGCGAAATATAAAGTTGAAAGCAAAAAGTATTGGTGGTTTCATATGGCTTCAATGGGCGAGGTAAATTTGTCGTATGATCTCATAAAAAAAATAGCAGATAGCAATAAGAATATATTGCTAAGTGTACTAACAGATACAGGAATGGAAACTGCAGAGAAAAAATATGCAAAGCTGGAAAATGTAAAAATAATTTATTTTCCACTTGATGACTATTGGCAAATAAAAAAGATACTGAAAAATATAGAATTGGAACAACTTATATTAATTGAAACAGAAATTTGGCCAAATCTAATAAATTTATGTGCGAAAACAGCAAAAATCTCACTTGTAAATGGTAGAATTTCTATGAAAAGTCTGAAGAGATATAAAAAACTTCGATTTATTCTGAAAAATATTTTGAAAAAAATAGATATATTTATAATGCAAACGCATATTGATAAAGAAAGAATAGAAGTTTTGGGAGTAGATAGTAAAAAAATCGATGTAATAGGAAATCTAAAATTTTCGATAAAGCTTCCTGGAATAAGTAAAGCACAAAAAAATAATCTGTTAAAAAAGATATCAGGAGGATCAGATAAAATATTTGTAGCAGGAAGTACAAGATCAGGAGAAGATGAGCAGATATTAGATGTGTTTCGTGAGATAAAAGATTACAAACTGATACTCGTACCACGTCATTTGGAGCGAGTCAAAGAGATAGAAGAATTAATACAAAAATATAATTATAAATATACAAAATGGACAAATATAACAGAAGAAAATGCAACAGAAAGCAAGATTGTCTTGGTAGATGCAATAGGTGTTTTGCGAGATCTGTATCAGATAAGCGATGTAGCCTTTGTGGGGGGAACCTTGGTGAATGTAGGTGGACATAGCTTACTTGAGCCACTGTATTATGAAAAATTTCCTATATTTGGAGAGTATACGCAAAATGTAGCTGAAATAGCTAAGGAGATAGAAAAACGAAAAATCGGATATAGAGTAAAAAATAAAAAAGAATTTTTAGATGCAATAGATGGAATTGAAAAGCAAGAATTGGATAGTAAAGAAATCGACTTGTTTTTTCGAGAAAATAGAGATAATCTTGAAAAAGTATACTTTAAATTATGTGAAGCTGCGAGGTGATAAAATTGTTGTATGTTTATTCACTAAACCCTGCATTTGATGAAATAATATATGTAGATGCATTGCATAAAAATGACGTAAGTAGAGTAGTAGAAAAAAGTATAAGTGTAGGCGGCAAAGGGACAAATGTTGCACGAGTTATAAGCAATATAGGACGCAAAGTTACATTGATAAGCT
>CAZDNU010000175.1:0-5827 GCA_964506865.1 uncultured Fusobacteriales bacterium
GAGCACCATTGGCGTCTAATATAAATCCATAATCTATTTTATGTTTTGTCTCATCAAAGTGCGTAGCTCCCAATAATCCTATCTCTTCGGCTACAGAAAATATAACGTATATGTCTGGATGTGATATTTCATTTTCGACTAAATTGTGCAACATCTCTAAAATAGCTGTAATGCCAGCTTTATCGTCACTACCTAGTATAGTATTTCCAGCGCTTTTAATTACGCCATCTTCTAACACAGGTACTATATCTTTTGATGGTTCTACTGTATCTAAATGCGCACTAAACATAAGCGTTTTTCCTGGACGATTTCCTTTTAGATACCCAATCACATTGCCAGCATTTCCATCTATCTTTTGTCCCGCCGCGTCTTCGTATATATCAAGACCAAGTTTTTTTAATTTTACAATAATATAATCTGCCATTTCTCTCTCTTTTTTTGAAGGAGAATATATTTTCACCATTTTAAAAAAATTATTTAATAATCTATCTTTGTTAATCATATTTATTTTCTCTAGCAAATTTATCTAGAGTCCTCCTTCCTTTGTATATTTTTTACTTACTCTGAAAATTTTGCAACCTTTGTCTTACTTTTTTACATAACTTTTTTCCGTTTATCAAAACAAAGGCTCCAACCTACATATATTGATATTTAAAATATAATTGCTTTCCAGCCACATATTTTTTTCTTACTAAAAAGTTTTCGCTAATTTACTCTCTAATAAATCACAGTTAAGTTCTAACGCTACGAGCGTTAGTGAAATACTTTTTAGTGTTTTAATTAGTAATATTTTATTCTTTCTTTGTAACACGGTCTCATACATAAAACAAAAAATTTCCTGCCATTTTATAGCAATTTTATTAAGGATACTATACCACGTTTCTGTATATTTTTCAAGACTTATATCCATTTTGATCATATATTTCCATATATCTCATCTGCAAGGCTAGTTATTCACATTTACATACCGGATTTTTGCATATTATACAATCTCCATTTGAATCTAATCCCAATATTTTTAACGTCCCCATCGAACGTTCTATTAGTTTTGTCCCACATTTACTACAATACGTATCTTGGCCTATCTGAGTAGATAAGTTTCCAATGTATACATAACGCAAGTGTTTTGAAGCTATCTCATACAGTCTATACAAGCTCTGCTCATCAGTAGGAGGCAATTTCATTTTGTAATTTGGATAGTATCTGTTGATATGCAAGACTGTATTTTCCCCCAACTCTTCTTTTACCCATAATGTCATCTCTTCAAATTCTTTTTCATTATCATTTTTCCCAGGAATTATTAAGTTGCTTATCTCAAAATATATACCATTTTCCTTTAAAATAAGTAACGTTTGCTTGACAGCCTCTAAATCTCCATTACAGATCTCCTTATAAAATTTATTATTAAAAGCCTTAAGGTCTATATTGCACGCATCTATATATTTTATTAGTTTTAATAGTGGTTCCTTATTTATCAATCCATTTGTTACCATTACATTCTTCATCCCATTCTTTTTAACTTTTTTTGCCAATTCATACATATATTCATAAAAAACAGTGGCTTCATTGTAAGTATATGCAACACCTATATTATCAGAATTTGTCATACTTATTTTTAATATCTCGTCACTAGACCTAATATTATAATCTAGTTTTGTATTTATTTGTGAGATTTGCCAATTTTGGCAAAATGTACAAGTCATATTACACCCTATACTTCCAATTGACAATATTTTTTTACCCGGATGATAGTGATACAAGGGCTTTTTCTCTACTCGATCCAAACTAATAGCAGATACTATACCATAAGTATCTGTATAGAGTATACCATTTTCATTATGCCGAACTCTGCATATACCAACTTTTCCTTCTGTCAATACGCAGTTGTGTGGGCAAAGCGTGCATTTTACTTTGTTATTATTAAGTTTTTCATAAAACATAGCTTCTCGCATAGTCTAATCACCTCTTAGTAGTATCGCGTTGATGTAAAACGGTATATTTTTAGACCTTCATCGCCATATATCCCTGCTTTCATCTTAGCTATTTTAAGTTGCTCTTCTACATTTTTCACTCCATCTAAATCCGGTAAAAGTAATCCTCGCTGTCCATCTTTTTCGACAATTACTCCATATTTTTTTTCATCTAATTGCGAGGTATCCTCAATTAATTCTGGCTTTGATAGCAAGTCTACTGATATCTTCAACGTATCCAATTCTGATGCTTTTACTGGACTAAATCTTGGATCTTGAGTCGCTGCCGATATTGCATTCCCTATTATTTCTTCGTATAGATTGTCTCTATAGGGCAAAATAGTCCCAATGCACCCTCGCAATTCTCCATTTTGTTTATGTAATGAAACAAAGCAAGCTTTTTTTACTTTTAATTTATCTGACATGTTTTCATCTGATTTTCGATTCAGTTCACCTTTGCGTATATAATCACTGATTGTATCCAGTGCTAACTTTGCATAGATACTTTTTGCTTTATACAAAATAATCACCTCTTTCAAATTTTCATTTTAAACTTGTCTATATTATTATATTCAAATTTTATCTAGTTTTCCTGCAAAAAAATCAATTACTATTAAAAAAAGGGCGAAATATCCACCCTTACCAATACTTGATTTAAATTAACATGTGTTTTTTTTAATTATTTTTTTCGCATAAATTCTCCAATTTTTTTGTCTGTATCCTTTATATGATAGATCAACCAATTTCCCAAAAACTTCTTCATACTCATTGCCATTCCAGACTTTATTCCTTCTTTTTGTAATTTTTCCTGTAGCTCCACTACAAATTCAGCAAAGTTTTTATGTGCCTCTTGATGCTCTTTTAATTCAGGATAATTCACATTTTTCATTATTTCTTCTTCATCCCTGAAATGAGTCGCTGCATAATCAATCAAAAAGTCTACCATTTCAAATATGATCTCTTTAGATTTTCCTTCTTCCATTGCTCTTATAAGTTTATTTATTTGCTCTACCAAAGTTTTGTGTTGCTTATCCACTAGGTCTATCCCAAGTACAAAGCTGCTATCCCACTTTATATAGTCACGAGATTCCAATGCTTTTAGGCTTTTTTCATTTCCCAAGCTTGTCTGCGTTTTACCGTACTTAAAACTCGTCAATATATTTTTCAGATCATTTGATACATCAATTACATTTTGAATTTCAGCAAAGTTTTTATTGATCACATACATGTTTTCCTCTACATTGTTAACTATATTTTCTGATTCTTTTGAGATGTCCGCAGTAGCCATACTTTGCTCTCCTGAGGAGCTAGCTACACCCGATATCAGCATGTTTGCGTTATTTATAGTTTCAACAATTGTTTCAAAAACCTCTTTGCTCTGCTCTACTACTTCTACGCCTCTATCCACCTCTGCATTGGTTTGCTCCATGCTTCTACTTACTAATTCGGTTTCAGTTTTGATATCTTTTATCATTATTTCTATCTCTTTTGTAGCATCAGTAGTTTTGACCGCTAACTTCCTCACCTCTTCTGCCACTACTTCAAAGCCTTTTCCGGCATCTCCGGCCCTTGCTGCTTCAATTGCCGCATTCAATGCCAGTAAATTAGTCTGAGAAGCAATTTCATTTATTACATCTAGTATTTCACCTATTTCTTCCGATTTCATGCTCAAACTTCGTACTCTGTTTTTTCCGTCTGAAGCCACTTGTTTTATAGTATTTATATCTTTATTCACTTCATTTATCAGTTCTTGGCCTTTGGCAGTTACTTGTATTACACTTTCAAAGTTTTCCGCTGTGTATTTTGCATTTTCTGATATACTTTGACCTGTTTGCGACATCTCTTCTATAGAAGATCCTGTACTATTTATGCTCTCTCTAAGATAGTCCATGCTTTGATTTACTTCATCCATACCACCTCGAAGTCTATCACTGCTTTTTACCAATTTGTCTGAATAATTGTCTATACTATTTAATATTTGATTTAAATTGCGGAAAAATTTATCCAACTCAATTGCTAAGTCACCGATCTCATCCATTTGATTAAATTCGTTGAATTTTACTGTGATTTTTCCATTAGAAGCCTCTGTAAATTTTTCTTTTATCTTTATTATCGGCGAAACTACTTTACCACTAATGTATATATAGCTAATCCAAAGAATTAATAAACTTATAAAAAGTAAAGTATACTGTATTTGGATCACTCTTTTCTCTTTTGATTCAGATATTTTTTGCAATTCACTTACCAAAGCATCGGATAATCGAAGTAATTCATTATTATTAGCCGCAATACTTTGTAGTAAGGCTACACTCTTCGTCTCCTGATATCTTTCTACACTTGCTTCAAATTCACCCCACTTCTCTTGAAGCAACGAGTACTCTGAATCTAACTTTGGCTTATCTATTGTGATCAATTCCCCTGTCGTATTATAAGTTGTGCCTCCCTTTAAAATTGCTTCCAAAGTCTCATCATACAGTTTCAAACTAGAGGACAATTCCTCACTTGCATCAAGTCCTCCCTCTTCTATTCCCATCATAAAAATTGATTTGCTAATTTTTTGAGTTAACATTCTTTGTCTTCCAGCAATATTAATTAACAAACTATCTTGCTGCTTTTGCTTCAGACTATATATTACCGAAGCAACATTCCCACCCAGCAATATTGCTAAAACTCCTATTATTGCTATAAACTTTTTCCTTATACTTATATTCATGCTGACAACCCCTTTTCAAATCATGACTATTTTTCTAAACATTACTCTATACGCTATTTTAGCGATTTTCCTTTTTATATTTTTCTATAGTTTGTATTAATAAATTTTCAAAGTTGTTTTTGTCATCATTTTTTCTTTTTTTTGGGCCTTTTGTATTTTTTCCAGATTTTCTTAATTTTTGTCCCATATGGCGCTGCATCAAAAGCAAATCAATATTGTATTTTGTATATTCGTATGCTTTTGGATTTAATACCGAATATACTTTTGGTAATATAGCAGCGGCAAGACCATAGTCTTGGGTTATCACTATATCGTCTTTTTTGCTTCGCTTGATAATCTCAAAATCAACATTATCTTTTCCTTTTTCTACAGTAACTATCTCGCATTTATAGTCTAGGTAATGTGCATTATCACATACCATAATAAGTTTAAATTGATGCTCTATACTTAGTTTTTCACAAAATTGTTTTATATCTCTTGGACATGCATCAGCGTCTATTACTATCCTCATCGTACATCCTTTCCTTGCCATATATCTTTTGCTCGTAATAATTTATTTATTCCATTTAAAACCGATTTTTTGTCTTTAGCCCAAGTAGGTGCATATAAGGTAGCTCTATCTGGATCACCACTTAGCCTATGCAAAACTACTGTTTTTTTTAATTTTGAGATTGATTCGACTACAATTTCTATATATTCTTCTTTTGTCAGCAATTTTGGAGTGTGTTTTATATAATAATCACATAGCGGAGTTTCTTTTGTTATATAAAGACTATGTATTTTCAGACCAAAAATATCTTTTTGATTCAAATAATCTATATTTTTTAGCATCTTCTCTTTGTTTTCACCTGGCAAACCATATATTAGGTGACATACCACTTTTATATCATTTTCAGCTAACTGTTTTACTATTTCATCAAATACTTTTAATTTGTAGGCTCTGTTTATAAACATAGCGCTATTTTCATCTATGGTCTGTAAGCCTAATTCAATCCATAAAAAAGTTTTTTCATTGTACTCTCTTAATAATTGCATCACTTTAGCATCTATACAGTCAGGTCTAGTTGCTATTGCCAAACCTATAACTCCATCAACCGCAAGTGCTTCATCATATTTTTTTTTCAAATTTGGAATGCTGTCATAT
>CAZDNU010000176.1:0-3896 GCA_964506865.1 uncultured Fusobacteriales bacterium
GATCTACAATTTCCTCGTAATAAATATACTTTATATCATTTTTTTTAATTAAATTGATCATTTCTGCTACTTTCTTTGGTCTAGCTTCTGCACTTGGAGAAAAATTTTTAAATGGAGAGATATAATCTAAATCATAACGTTTTACAAAATACCCAAAAGCAAAATGACCACCATATATTATGGTTCGATTTTTAGTATTTTTCAAGCCATTTCTTATTTTTTCATCTAATTTGTCCAATTTCTCCAAATAATCCTTTGTATTTTGCACATAAAACTCTTTATTCTTCGGATCATTTTCTATTAGTTCATTACTAATAGTTGTGACCATATCTTTTGCAAAAATTGGATCTAGCCACGTATGTGGGTCCAAAATATGATGATGGTGCTCAGCGTGCTCTTCTTCATGATCATGATGATTTTTAGTCTTATTTAACCCGTTTTTTATTTCGTCAATATTTTTACTCGCATTTAAAAACGCAACTTTATCTTGATAATTACTTTTCTTTAATTGTGCTATCCATGGTTCCATAATGTCATTGGTATATACAAACAACTTACTTTTACTTATTTTTCCCATATCTTTTGGACTTGGCTCAAAGCTATGTGGCTCTACACCAAATGGTATTAAAATATCCAGCTCTATTTTATCTTTAGCAATTTCCCTGGTAAAATCATATACCGGAAAAGTACTTGCTAATACTTGTATTTTATCCTTTTGCTCTTGTTTTGACGTTTTGCCACATGCGCCAAATAACATTATTAATACTATAATAAAACTTTTCTTTAAAAACATATTACACACCTCCACTTATTTCTTATATTATACCTATAAAATATTTATTTCCTCTATAAAAATAAAACAGGGACAATCCTTTTTAATAGATTGTCCCCACAAAATTTAAAATAATCCTAATTTAAATGAAATATTTCCTGTCCAGCCTTCTAGATCTTTTTCAGAGTAGTCTTTATACGTATATGAGCTTGGTCTTTTTAGATCATTGATAAATAAATAACTTATTCCTGTTTCTATCCTGAAATATCGATAGATATTAAATTCCAAGCTAATTCCTGGTTCGAAAACATAAAAACCCTTATCTTCGTAGTCATCAAAATACCCACTTTCCAGTCTACGATACGAAGCCACTCCCATACCAAACAAAACATCAAAATTAACATGTACTGGGGCATTAGGATTTGTCACATATCCTAATAATAGACCGCCATATCCCATATGAAATTCATCTTCATAATGCTCTGTGGTCAACCCATATCCTCCAGCTCCTATAACAAAGTGATGATTTAGAATCCATCCTCCAGCTCCTCCTAACATAAATCGGGGTTCATCATCTATTTCAAGAAATTTTAACTGTAATGCTCCATACCCACCAGAATCATAATACATACTATCAAAGATATTTTCTCCATAAGCCATAGTCATTGTACTTAATACAAAGAAAAATATTAAATATAATTTTTTCATAATCGTCCTCTCCCTTATTTTAATTTATTTTCATAATATATATCTTCTATTGATATTTTTGTGAGATATACTTTTTTATTTTTGGGAAAATTTATTTTTCATGTCAATACCTTGGTATGCCGGCAAAAAAAATCAAGGAGGTCCTTTATGAAAAAAATAATATTTTATGTAATTCTAAGCTTCAGTATATTAATTTTCACTGCTTGTTTTTCTGAGTCTAGTTCTATGAAAGATGATGACAATTTCAATTCAGAAAGCACAGTTTTTTCAGATAATCTCTCAGATGAGATAAGCATTAGCAAATCTTCTGGAAATGAGATAACTGATAATATGCGAAACTTACTCGGAACGGATTTTGCTATTTTAAAAACTACAGAAAGTCCTAAAAAACACAGTGAAAATTTACTTAGTTTAGAAATTAAAGGTGAAAATTTAAAAGGATATCTTTTCCAAAGTATTCGAAAAAGTAAAAATGAAGATATATTTGCAGTTTCAGGTATGAAGTTTCTTATAGAAAAAGATGGAAATGGAAATTTTCGATCATCTCAATTTTACTTAGAGGATATGATCCAGGAAATAGAAAATGAAAAAATATATTCGCTCTCAATAAAAGAAAACGAATATAACAAAGACTTACTTTTACAAAAAATTAGTCTGAAAATCACAATGAAAAAAGTACCATTAAATGATCTTTATAAGAGAAATATTAGTAAGAATTTCGAAAAAAGAATATTTATCAATAAAGTAGATATAAATACAAATTTAAAAAAAATTCCAAATTCTGCTAAACGTTGGAGTGAAAAATCACATAAATCTATTAGTTCTTTATGTGCTTCCCAGCTTGGTTTATCGCAAGACAGAATAGCAAACATTGAAGAAGCATCCTTTATGCCAGATATTTATCAAAATGGAGTCAGTAATGGTTTTAATCAACAATGGTCACACGCATATATGATTAGTAGCTGGGGCAAACATATATGGGGTGATGCACATGACGATTTTTATGACAACCTCTTGGGAGAACCCGGGCCCGACTGTGAAGGTTATCAAAATAGCTCCGCAGTATATTATTATACAAAAAATGATCAGTATACCGGAGATCAGTACTTAGGGTATGCTTTGCATTATATTGAAGATGCTTCGCTTACATTGCATAGCAGTTTTCCCTCATTTACAGCTATGGATTTACTTTCAAAACATTTTGCATTTGAAAACTGGGTTAATAACAACCTAGTAGAAGGACTTTTTCTATTAGAGGACGCCTTCAATGATTATTATTATTATGAAGTCAATGATTTAAAACAAGCGATTCACAACACTGCCTACCTTTCTAGTGTTTGGACCAGTGATCTTGGAGAAAAGATATGGGACGAATACAGGAAATGTAATTATCCAGAAGATAGTGGGCAGGGTAGTAAAAAGTTAGCAAGATTAAGTAAGCAATTATTAGTTCAAACTACACGTTATGTAAAAGGGACTATTATTTTTGCACTAAATAATTTTGACCAATGGAATAATCTTTACTAAGTTTTAATCGTATAACCTACGCCTCTTACTGTTTTTATATAATTTTTATTAAATGGCTTGTCTATCTTATTTCTTAGATATCTTATATACACATCAACGATATTTTCATTTCCAAAGTAATCAAATCCCCAAACATTATCTAATATCTTTTCTCGTGTTAGTACAATATTTTGATTTTTAATAAGATACTCTAAAAGATCAAACTCTTTTTTTGAAAGATAGACAAGCTCCCCTTCTATAGTCACTTCATATGTATTCAAATTCAAAGTCAACCCTTCTAAATTATAAATGCGCTTAGAATCATTTGAGTTATTTTTTCTAAGCGCAACTCTTATCCTTGCTAGCAGTTCTTCTATTACAAATGGCTTAGTCAAATAATCATCAGCTCCTAAATCCAGTCCGATAACCTTATCACTTATTTCATCTTTAGCTGTAACCATTATAATTGGTATATTAGAAAAAGTTCTTACTCTTTTGCATATTTCAAATCCATTTATTCTTGGAATCATTATATCCAAAAGTATTAGGTCAAAGTCCTTGCTTTCTATTTTTTCCAAGGCTTCTTTACCATTAAAAGCAAAATCTACCAAGTAGTTTTCATGTGTTAATTCCAATTCTAAAAATCTAGATATTTTTTTATCATCTTCGACAATAAGTATTCTTGGTTTGTTCATTTTAATCACTCCATTCATTATTTTGTCTATTTTCAGACCGTTGTATCTGCTTTATCAGCTTATCTAACTTATTATACAATATTTTTATGATAATTCAAATAAAACGTTCTCATCAAATTCTCATTTTATTTTTATGTAAAGTTTATTTTTATGTGGTATAATACTATTAGGTCAATTGACCCCAGGATGATATAATACATTTATAAAAATAAGGG
>CAZDNU010000177.1:0-6037 GCA_964506865.1 uncultured Fusobacteriales bacterium
TTTAAGCGTTTTTTGTACATCTTCAAATCCTAGTAATAATTTAAATTTTGGTAATGTTGTAGGAAAAATAGGTTGATATATCTCATCTATTATTGCCTCAACAAAAAATCTTTGTAATTGTGGATGCAGCTTTATGTCCGCTCCACCTATAAAATATTTTAACTTCATATAATCGTCTCCTTTTCTTATTTTGTTTTTCATATAATTCAATTTGCTTTAATTGATCTCTATCATATCATAATATGGAAAATATAGTGCAGCTCGCTTTCCAAAAGTCTTTTTATCTAAATACTTAAGCAAAATATCATAACTATTGTTTTCACCTGCTAGTACCTCTGTAAGTACAAGACCTTTTTTTAAGATATTTAAATAATCTTTTAAGCCAGGCTTTCTTTCTATATTTTCTATTTTATAATTTTTTATATTTTGAGAAGTTGCAAGATCTTCTATTGCCTTTTCCAATCCACCGACTTCATCAATCAATCCTATACGCTTAGCAGTTCTTCCTGTCCAAATTTTCCCTTGAGATATTTTTTCAAGTGCTGTTTCATCTATTCCTCTGCCTTCAGATACCCTATTTTTAAATTCATGGTATATCTCCATCATAGAAGACCTTATTATGCTAAGCTCTTCATCTGTGCTATTTTTGGTAATGTCATAAAGTCCTGCATATTTACCTTTTGATACCGTTTCAAAATTTATACCTATCTTATTACTTAGATCTTCTATATTTGGAAACATACTAACAACTCCTATAGAGCCAGTTATGGTAGAGTTATTAGCGTATATCCTTTGAGCCGCCGCTGAGATATAATAGCCTCCTGACGCTGCTACATTTCCCATTGATATATATATCGGTTTTTTTTCTGATGCTTTTTTTATCTTATTGTATATTATCTCCGAAGCAAGTGCTGATCCGCCAGGCGAATTTACTCTTATCACTATCCCCTTGACCTTGGAATCAGATAATGCTTTCTCCAACTTGTCATCTATTACTTTAGGCATAATAGACTGATCATCCATACTGTCATCGCGATAATCATTCATATATATAGGTCCATTTGCATATATTACTGCTATCTTATCCATGTATTTTTTATCTGCTTTTAACTTTACATAGCTTTGATTTAAATATGTCGGTATACTTACTAACTTATTCTCATTTAAAAATTCTTTTTTAAATTCATCATATTTTTTTACCCCGTCGATGATATTCTCTTCTAATGCGTGTGCCGAATTTTTTGCTACTAAGTTTCCAGAATATACTTTGTTTTCTATATTTTCTTTAGACGTATTTCTTTGTTTTGCTATTTGCAAAAATATATCTTCATATATATTTTCATATATCTTTACTATCTCTTGATGAAATTCCTCTGACATCTCTTGCCTCGTCATATTTTCTCCAAAAGACTTATAGTCCCCTACATGTACTACATTGTATCTAATTCCTAATTTATCAGTTAACTCTTTGTAATAAGGTAAAATGGCATGATATCCTGTCAAATTCACAAATGTAGATGCAGCTGGTTCCATATATATCTCATCAGCTGATGATGCTAATTGGTAATTTCTTAGCGTCAAGTGATGTCCATAGGCATATACTTTTTTACCTGTGGATTTAAACTCATTTATCTTTGCAATTAGTTCTTCAGTATGCTCAAAACTTGCAAAACTAGTATCCAAGTTTATATAAATAGATCTGACACTTTTATCATCTTTGGCCATTTCTATTGATTGCAGTATCTCATACAAGCTCAATTTTCTATTAGAACTAGTTCCAAATATATCAAATACACTACTATGACTATCACTTATCCCAGCCGGAAAGCTTAACACTAAGCTTTTGGATACATCCGCTCCATAGTTTTTTGCATTTATCATATTTTCCTTAAAATTTATATTTTGCTCATTTATACTTTGCGATATTTGAGAAAATATATATGATAATAAGCCTATTATCAGTATCAACATTACAAAAATAGCAAAAAGCTGTTTTACTATTGCTATCAATATCATCTTTGCAAATTTTTCTATTTTTTTCCCAAAACTTGTTTTTTTCTTATTTCTTTGATCATTTTTTTCAAACTCTTCCATTTGTCCTCCTAAAATTATATAATTTCACTTACTGCTCTATTTTAACATACTTCTTTTAAAATTTCAACAAAGAAACCAGGGTTCTGGCCCCTGGTTTTCTATTAATATCTGTCAAGCATCTCTGCTTTTTCTACTAAATCTATAAATTCAGCCCTATTCCCATAATAATCTCTACCTTTAGAGCTTCTTGCTATACGCAATACTTGCTCGTAACTTGCATTACCTTTATAATATGATTGTTTTAAAATCATACCAAATTCTGCTACTGCCGTAGCAAACCTAAAATCCGAGCTAGCTCTAAAAAAGTTTTTATCACTGTCTTGTATATGATGTACCATTAATTTACTTCTTTTACCTTTTGGTCTTTTGTATCTTATCTTTACAGTAGCTATTTCATCATTATAAGCTGGTTTTCTATAATATTCATTTTGATATCTTAGATGTATATCATCCTCTTCATAAGCTGGTACTATCTCATATAAGGCTGTAACTGTATGGCCTGCCCCCATATCTCCTGCGTCTTTTCTATCATCATTAAAGTCACGTGTATTTAAGTTTCTATTCTCATAGCCTATCAATCTATATTCTTTTACTTTTCTAGGATTAAATTCGACTTGTAATTTTACATCTTTTGCTATTGTATACATAGTCTTGCTAAATTCATCTACCAATACTTTTTTGGCTTCTGATATATTGTCAATATATGCATAATTTCCATTTCCTCTATTTGAAAGTTCTTCCATTTTAGCATCTTTATAATTTCCTGTTCCAAATCCTAATACAGTCAAAAAAATATTGCTTTTTGCTTTCCTTTCTATATAATCACCCAAGTCTTTTTTATTGCTTATACCCACATTGAAATCCCCATCTGTTGCCAGTATCACTCTATTATTACCTCGTCTTATAAAGTTATCTCTAGCTATATCATATGCAGTCCTTATACCTTTAGATCCAGCAGTTGAACCACCTGCTCTCAAACTATCAATTGCTCTATTTATTTTCCATTTTTTGTTACCTCTCACACCTTCTAATATCACATCAGTTCTACCAGAATACGTTACTATTGATATCCTGTCTTCGGGTCTTAACTCGTCAACCATCATTTTTAGTGTTTTTTTTAATAATGGTAGTTTATAATCTGATTGCATAGACCCAGATACATCTACTAAGAATACTATATTACTGGGTACTGCTTCATATTTTGATATGCTTTCAGCCTGCACTCCTATTCTTAGCAACTTATTTGCTTTATTCCAAGGAGATTGTGCTACCTCTGTGTCTATACTTATAGGATCATTTGTATTTGAATTTCTATAATCATATTCAAAATAATTTACCATCTCTTCTATTCTTACTGCTTCTTCTGGGGGAAGCTGTCCCTCGTCTAGGAAACGTCGAATATTTGAGTATGACGCAGTATCTACATCGACTGCAAAGGTAGATAAAGGCTTTCTGTATACATCTAAAAATCTATTATCACTATATTCATCATACTCTTCATTTGAATAAATTTTTTTATCATGATAGTTGTAATAGATTGTATCTTCAAAATCATTATATTTATGTGGTCTATTTTTTTTATACGTCGTGCCTATGTTTATTTCCGCTCTAAAGTTTGATTTGTTTTTTTGGGGACTTCTTGTATTCGTAGACATTGGTTTTACTCTTTTTTCTGCTACAAAATTATTTCGCATACTGCTATCAGTATACACCTTGCCAGTTTCTTGACTTATCTTTCTTTCATTTTTTTCTTTTAAATATTTTAATTTACTTTTTGTTGCTTTTCTATCGATAAATACTTTTTTACCTTTTATAGAGTATTTCAAATTGTATTTTTTCAATCGCTCCAAAACATTTATTAGCTTCTCTCCTTTTACAGTTACTATGCTTATTCTTTCTGCTCTAATATTCTTGCCTACAATTATATCTACATTATACTTTCTTGATATATACCTTGCAAAATTTGTCAATTTTTCATTTTTAAATGTTTTAGATTCTTGAACCAATATCCTCCCTGCATTTCTTGTCTCATTATACCTATATCTTCCATTACCTTTTGCAAAACTACTCAAACTTAGTAATAAAAATACAATAATAAATATACTCTTCATTTTCATTTTATATCCCTCCCGTTTTTTGATTTCATATTATTATATCTAGCTAAGTAGATTTTGTGAGAAGTTTTATAAAATAATTTCTTGTAAATCAAAGAGGCTAGCTAAAAACTTCATTTTTAGCTAGCCTCTCTATCTTATAGTTATTATATTGTTTTTTCACCTGCCATTACTTCAGAAACATTAAAAATATGATCTTTGATTCTTCTATATGCACTTAGCATATCCATATAGCTTGTACTCATCAAAGGATCTACTTTGCTTTCAAGTAATCTTTTGTGGTGTACATCTCTTAAATCTTTGAAAAATTTAGTAGCGTCTTTATTTATTTCACTAGATTCATCTATTATCTCAAAATTATCATTAATGTAAGCTTCGTTTATAAAATTAAAGTATTTGTTAACTTTTTCCTGAAGATTTAACAAATCTTGTTTTTTATCTTCTGTAAGCGTCAAATTATTATTTCGTAATTTTAATCTTAACTTTTCTATATTCATAATATAGTCACTTATCGACTCGTATTCATCACACAGGCTTAAATTTTTTCTTGCGCTCTCTACTGTAGAGTGTGCAAGACCTGTAGTCATAAGCTCTATAAGAAACGTTGACACTTCTTTTTGAAAGTCATCCATATCTTGTTCTGCTTGAAATATTTCTTGTACTGTTTTATTCTTTTTCGAGTGATCATTCATTATGCCCTGCTTCAAATTTTCAAGCATCTTTTGAATTACTTCTCCCATATAGATAATCTCTTTTTTAGTCTGCTCTACTAATATTATAGGAGTTTCAAACATTCTAACATCCAACTTTGTGACTTTGGCTGTTTTGTCTGTATCTTGCGTAGGTACTATTTTTTCAAGGAATTTTGCAAGTACACCTACTAGTGGTAAAAATAACAAAGTATTTGCTACATTAAATATCGTATGTGTAGTAGCTATGCCTGCTGCCATTGAGAAATCTCCTGAAATAGACACAATAATATTTCTTACTAATACTATATATATAGGGAATAGTAACGCTATCCAAATTACTCCCAATACATTAAAAATAACATGTGCATAGGCTGCTCTTTTTGCATTTGTTTTGGCTCCAAATGACGCTAAAAATGCAGTAATTGTAGTACCTATGTTTTCTCCAAGTACCAATGCTGCTGCTGTTTCAAAACCTATAACTCCAGTAGTTGCCAAGCCTATAGTTATACCTAAAGTAGCTGAAGATGATTGTACTATCATAGTCAATATAGCTCCAACTAATATGCATTTTAGTACTCCTAAATATGTAGTAGCTTCAAAAGCATGAAACCAAGTTTTAAAGTTTTCCATCTCTTTTATTGGAGCAAATCCATCTTTCATAAGCTCTAAACCAAAGAATATCATCCCAAGTCCCATAAATATAGTTGCAATATATTTTACTTTTTCTTTTTTAGAAAATAATGAAACCAGTGCTGATATTCCTAATAGAGGAAGTCCATATTTTCCTATTTTTACAACTAATATCCAGCCGGTAATTGTAGTCCCGACATTTGCCCCCATAATTACTCCTATGGCCTGCTTTAATGTCATTATTCCTGCATTTACAAATCCAACGACCATTACAGTAGTTATGGAGCTTGATTGAATAATTACAGTTACAAATGTACCTATTGTAGCTGCAAATATACGGTTATTTGTTACTTTGCCAATCAGCCATTTTAGTCTGTCTCCGGCTATAGTTTGCAAGCCACTCGAAAGATAATGCATTCCAAGTAAAAATATTCCCAGTCCACCTATTGCTGCAAAAAGTATTGTTGTTATCTGCTCCATGAAAACCTCTCCTTATATTAAATTTTA
>CAZDNU010000178.1:0-2256 GCA_964506865.1 uncultured Fusobacteriales bacterium
AGCTTTGTGGTTTCCATATACACAGATGAGAGATTATGTAACACCACATCACGTAAATAGAGGTGATGGTGTATATATCACAATCGAGGAAGACAAACAAGTAATAGATGTGATCTCGTCATGGTGGGCTGCGATACATGGGTACAACAATAAAGAATTGAATCAAACAATAATAGATCAACTAAACGAGATAAGTCATTTTATGATTGGGGGGATATCGCATTCTCCAGCTGAGAAATTGGCAAATAGATTAGTAGAAATAACACCTGATGGGCTAAATCATGTGTTTTTTTCTGATAGTGGATCCGTGGGAGTAGAGGTTGCCTTGAAAATGGCGGTACAGTACTGGCACAATCAAGGTGAATCACAAAAGAAAAAATTTATATCCTTAACAAATTCTTATCATGGTGATACATTTAAGGCAATGGAAGTAGGAGACGATTTTGACTACCATGAGGCGTTTTCATCATACTTTGGTGATACGTATTATGTTTCACCACCCAAAGGTGGCTTTAGAGCAGATATAGAAGAAGTGGAAAGAGCTATTGTAGAGTTGGAAAATTTAATAATAGAAAAGGCTAATGAGATAGCAGCCTTTATAGTAGAGCCAATAGCACAATGTGCAGGCGGATTCATATTTTATAGTCCACTGTACTTAAAATACGCATTGAAACTATGTCGGAAATATGATATTTTGCTGATATTTGATGAAGTGGCAACAGGATTTGGAAGGACAGGGAAGCTGTTTGCATCAGAACATTGCGGAATTACGCCAGATATAATGGTACTGGGAAAAGCTCTTACAGCAGGGTATATAGGTCATGCAGCGACATTGGCGACAAGTCAAATATTTGAAGGTTTTTTTGGTGAGGCATATGATAAAGCTTTTATGCATGGACCTACTTTTAGTGGAAATCCACTAGCTTGTGCAGTTGCTTTGAAAAGTATAGAGATATTTTTGCGTGATGATTACTTAAAAAACATAGCCATGATAGAAAAAACAATGAAAAATGAGTTGTTTAAAATAAAATCGGAAAAAATACGTCAGATACGTGTACTGGGGGCAATAGGAGTCATAGAAGTATTTACTCCAGATGCTTACAAGGGCCTACAAGATTATGGGATAAAACATGGCATATGGATAAGACCGTTTGGAAATTATATCTATATTATGCCACCTTATATAATAAAGGAGTCAGAGTTAAAAAAAGTAATTCATGTGTTGCATGATTGGTTTTTAAAAGAGATATAGAATAAAGACAAGGTGATGGACACAGTAGTGTTTGTCACCTTGAAATATATTGAGAAAAAATAAAAAGTATGATATAATACTGTCTAAGTAAATTTGGGAAAAAGGTGATAGAATGAGAGAATGGAATGAGATTATGCACAAAATTAAAAGATTTCGCTTGCGAAAAGCATATAAAAATTTTAAAATATGGTTGAAAAAAAAGTTTTCTTTTTTAACTGTGGCGAAAAAGAATGTCACATACGCAATGGTAAAAAAAGAAAAAAGTAAAAATGAAAAGTACAAAAAAAAGTATAAAAAAGCAATAAAAAGTTATGATGAGCAAAAAGAGAAAATACAAAATCTTCAAGATGAGATAAATTTACTGAACAAGCGAACAAAAAACTTGGAAAACATAGAGAATAAAAAAGATGGGAATTTGCAACGAGTAATGGAAGAAAATAAAAAACTAAAAGAAGAAAATGCTAAACTACAAGAAAAAATTCAAAATGAAAAGGGGAGATAATTTATGTATGACGTATTAATTCATTTGGCAACTGGATTTGAAGAAGTAGAAGCTATAGCTATATGGGATGTACTAAAAAGAGCTGGAATTAACATACAAGCAGTGTCAATGACTGGGGAAAAAATGGTAAAGGGAGCACATGGTATAAATATAGAAACTGATATATTGTTTGAAGAAGTAGATTATAAGGTAGCTAAAATGATAATATTACCTGGTGGTATGCCCGGGACAAAGAACTTAGCGGAGCACAAAGGACTAGCTGAAAAGATAGTCGAATTTGCAAATCAAGATAAATATCTTGCGGCAATATGTGCAGCTCCAATGGTCTATGGAAATTTAGGAGTATTAAAGGGACATGAGGCAGTATCGTATCCGGGAGTTGAAGAATATCTAAAAGGAGCTACTATATCGACAAAAGATGTAGTTGTATCAGATAAGATAATTACTTCTAAAGGTCCGGGGACAGCTTTGAAATTTGGTATAAAACTTGCAGAAATACTTG
>CAZDNU010000179.1:0-2944 GCA_964506865.1 uncultured Fusobacteriales bacterium
CATCAAATCTAAAACCATCTAATCCAAAATCCAACCAATAATCAGCTACATTTTTCATCTCACTTACGACTAAGTGATTATCATAATTTAAATCCGGCATTTCCGACCAAAATATAGCATAATAATATTTGTCATCAGCTGCGTTTGGCTCCCAACCTGTTCCCTTATGGGTATCACTCCATGAATACCAGTCTCTATATGCTTCATTTTCGCCTCGTCTTGCTGACTGAAAATACGGATGTCTCATTGCAGAGTGATTTATTACCAAATCCATTATTATTTTTATATCACGCTTCTTTGCTTCCGCTAATAATTTTTTCAAATCATCCTCAGTTCCATATTCTGGGTTTAGCTCATAATAATTTGTAACATCATATCCGTGATAGTTAGTACTTCGATTGATTGGCATAAGCCATATTCCATTGATTCCTAAATATTCCAAATAGTCTAAATTCTCTGTAATTCCATTAAAATCCCCTATTCCATCACCATCAGAATCAGCAAATGCTCTTACAAATATTTCATAAAAAACCCGTTCATCTAATTTTTTGGGATGTTGACTATAATCAATTGATTCAGTTTTGGTTTTTATACCTATATTTTTAATTTCATTGCCTACCTTTATTTCAAACTTTTTTTCAGTTCCAGGTTCCATCCCTGTAATATAGTAATAATGTTCTTTTCGGGGTACTTCATCAATTTTTATCCCATTTAAATATGCTACTGTATCTTTTGTTGTCTCAAATTTTATTTTTGCTCCATACTCTGTAATTTTTGATATTTCTATCTCTCCTAGTACTTTTTCCTCTTTTATTTGAGTTGCTTTTTCTACTTGTTTTGTATTCGTTTCAGTCCCCACACATGCTGTTATCGCCATAAATACGGCTGTTAACAATACCTTTTTTAACTTTACTTTCATTTTTTCTCCTTTCAATTCTAAAAAAATAGATGCTCAATTAAAATTTTTAATCCTATTGCTATTAATATTATTCCACCGATAATTTCCATTTTTTTTTCAATGAGCCCACCCATTTTTTTGCCAATATATACTCCTATTAGTGATAATACAAAAGTTACTACTCCAATTATTATCGCGGGATATATTATACTTACCTTCAATACAGAAAAAGTAAGTCCAACTGCAAACGCATCTATACTGGTAGCAATTGACAAAACTATTAATTTTTTATTGCTCATACATTTTTTATCCAGCTCACATTTTTCAATTTGAAATCCTTCATATACCATTTTACCGCCTATAATACTTAAAAGTCCAAATGCTATCCAGTGATCATATTTACTAAGATATTCTATAAACTTTATTCCTAAACTCCAGCCCAGTAATGGCATCATACCTTGAAACAGTCCAAAAAATATTGCTATTTTGAAAATTCCACGTTTTTTCAATTTTTTTTCTGTAAATCCTGTGGTAATAGATACTGCGAAGGCATCCATTGCTAAACCCACCGCTATTAATAAAAGTTCTATAAATTTCATATCTATGCTCCTTACCGTATATATATCTCCATTTTAAATTATTTATTCTACAAATGAAACTCAATAGTTACTTATATTCTAATTTCATAAACAAAACTAAACAGATAGGCGATAGCCTATCTGTTTAGTTTCTAATATCCTGTTTTGGCTATACGAAATCCTAGAGCTCTCCCACTATTATCAGGTCGATGTTTAAATCGATTTGCAACTCTACAATACTCTTTCATATTGACCCAAGCTCCACCACGACGTGATTTTAAGCCACTTTTTTTACTTGTATATGGATTTTTTGCTGAATGATTTGCATATGCTTCTTCTATATACCAATCAGTACACCACTCCCATACATTGCCACTCATGTCATACAGTCCAAGCTTGTTTGCTTTCTTTTTTCCAATCGGATTCAATTGTTTGACATCTCCATACCAAGCAACTTCATCTATGTTATTGCTCCCACTATAAAGTGTTTCATGATTTTCTCCACCTCGCGCTGCATACTCCCATTCAGCTTCAGTTGGTAGTCTATACCCTTCTACCTTTATTATATCTTTTTCGGCATTACCCGTTCTATCCAAAAATTCACCTGTTTCCATGCAATATGCAGGTGCTAAGCCTTCTTTTTCTGACAACCAATTGCAATAAGCTACTGCTCCCCACCAGGTTACTTCTACTACTGGAGTATCATCACTTTTTGCAATTTTATTTTCCCGAAAATGAAACTTTCCATCTATATAATTTATAGCGCAATCTCGATCCCGTAAATCTATAAGTTTTCTACCATTAGAAGTTCCAGTTTTGTCTATGTTCTTTGCATTCAAAAAGTCTATGTACTCTTTATTTGTGATCTCATATTGTCCTATAAAGTACGAAGTCAAAGTTACATTATGTGTCGGTTTTTCATCATATGTCTTTTGACTCCCCATTACAAAACTTCCTCCGTTTACATAGGATAATTTCTTTGATTGCATTTTTTTCTTGTAATTCTCTTTAGCAGATAACTTTTCTTCAGATTTTGCAATTATTTCCAATGACTCTAAATAATAGTCTCCTGCTCTTTTCGTATGCTTTAAATACGTATGCATTTTAGCTTTTGCATTTAAAAAATCATTTAATTCATATGCTGTCTTTCCATAAAGATAGTAAAAGTCATTCTCATTTTTTTCTAGTTTTAATGCTTCTATTTTTTTCAAATATTTTAGTGAATTATTATAATCTGACTGCGCAATGGCTTTTTTCGCCATTAATATGTACTGATCTAATTTCATCGCTATTGTAAGTTTATAATCATCTGCGTATATTATTGTTGATAGTAGTAGCATCAATGCTAATAGTCCCTTTTTCATACCTTCCTCCGTTTTTTATTAGTTTGCATAGTCCATAAGTAGGTTTGAACCATCGCCCTCCTACTGAATTCTAAATTCAACTTTATCCTCGTGCAAGCTCTCTA
>CAZDNU010000180.1:0-3003 GCA_964506865.1 uncultured Fusobacteriales bacterium
CTATACTGGAATAGGAGAAGTGTTATCTGAAAATTATGATAAACCAATTGAATTAATTGCCACTGAGATAATTACTCGTAATTTACAGAGCTATCAGCCTGGTGGCAATCAGTACAGCGAAGGAACTACAGAATCTTTAGTATATACTTTGATAGATCAGAGCAAGACAAATGAATTTGTAGAAAAACTAAACTTGCTTTCAGATCAAATGATACAAGAGATAGAAGTGATACAAAGCATACCAAACTGGACATTTATGACATATGATGCAATAAATACAAATAACTATAATATAGCAACAAGCTTTGTGGACTTGGGAAGCTTTGCAGAGCAGATAAGTGCTAGTAATGCAGCATCAATTGAATTAAAAGCAAGGGCTGAGGACGTGCTAGCTTACTTACTAGATAGAGATAAGTATATTGTAGACTATAGATATCAAAATGGAGTATATAGTGGATTTCCTATAGCAGATCAAGAGGGAACATATGGATTATCAATATATATTCCGCTAAAAGGAAGCGATAAACCTAATTTAGTACTACCTTCGGATTATTACATCAATGCAAATAGATTTTCCCAAAATACTTCTTGGGGCGATTTTGTCACGGAGTATGAAAAATAATAAAAGTTGTTGAAGAGATATTAGTTCATAAAAGATAAATAATTTATAGCAAAAGAGAATGATCCGAAAAAAGGTTATTCTCTTTTGGATTTTTTGTAAAATTATAAAGGAATTTTTTGTTTTTATAGTATAGTTTATATGAGTAAATAAATGTTAATAAAATATAAGAAAACTTAGATAAGGTTTTGTATTTGTGAGAAATAAATGAAAATTCAACTTAACATAGTATTAGCAAAACGTGGACTAATATATTTAAAATATAAGATTAAGAGCAAAGGAAAGGGATGGAAATGAAAATAAAGTATAAGTATATCTTGTTTGTAACAGTAATAATGTTTATATATACATCAGTACTGAGTTCATACTATATATTTTATGAGAAAACTCAGCAGGAGCGACGACTAAAAAATAAAATCGAATCTAATAGCCGAGTTATTAGCAAAAGTATAGAAGATGAAATGTGGAATTTTGATTATGAAGGTCTGACAAAAGAGCTGACTAATTTTTTTGAAGACAAAGATATAGCTAGAATTTATATAAAAGACAAGTCTCATGAATTTGAATTGAAAAGGGATGTATCGACAAGTGATAGTTTAAGTAAAATAGTAAATATAAAAAGAAATGGATATACTATTGGCACTTTGGAGATTAGTTATACAAATGATAATATAAAGTCAAACATAATAAAAAATATGCGACAAACTTTAATTTTTCCGGCAATAATGTTTTTTGGTATAATATTTGGTATATATATAGTATCGATATTTATATTATCTCCATTTAAAAAGATAATCAACGGGTTAGAGATCATTACTGATAAAAAGTTTGGATATAGATTGGATATAAATTCAAATGATGAATTTGGGACAATATCAAAGTACTTTAATAAAATGTCAGAAACAATAGAAAAAGAGATAGATTTTCGTAAAAAAACAGAATTAGATTTAAAAAAGGCAATTTTAAATGCCCAAGAAGCAAATAAAGCGAAGAGTCAATTTTTGGCAAATATGAGTCACGAAATTAGAACACCTATGAATGGTGTAATAGGTATGATAGATGTTCTAAATATGACAAAACTAAGCGAGGAGCAAAAAAAATATTTGGAGGCTATTAGCTTTTCAGCGGATAATCTGTTAAAAATAATAAACGACATCTTGGATTTATCAAAAATAGAGAATGGAAAGGTTGACTTAGATGAAACAGAAATAAACTTAGAAGAATTTGTAAATAAGATAGGTGACAACTTTGCACTAAGCGCACACAAAAAAGGTTTGGAACTGGTTAACTTTATTGAAAGAGATGTTCCAAAGTTTATATTTGCAGATAAGGGAAAAATACAGCAAGTAATATATAACTTTGTAAGTAATGCAATAAAATTTACAGAAGAAGGAGAAGTATTTTTCAAGGTACAAAAAGTAATGCAGGAAAATGATAGAGTACGACTTCGATTTGCAGTAGAAGATACAGGCATAGGGATTAGTAAAGGAAAAATAAAAGAGATATTAAAGCCATTTGTACAAGGAGATATATCATATACAAAAAAATATCAAGGAACAGGATTGGGGTTAGCAATTTCGAAGAAAATAACTGAACTTTTAGGTGGAGACTTTTATTTTGAAAGTGAGGAAGGAAGAGGAAGCAAATTTTGCTTTGAAGTAAATGTGCAACAAATAGATAAGAAATATGAAATCAAGCGAAAGAAATTGGATAGAAATCTTAGAATACTTGTAATAGATGAGAATAGACTTAATAGAGATATTGTAAAAAAAATGCTTGAAATGGAAAAGATGGATTTGGATTTTTCAAAATCAGGATTTGAAGGACTAGAGACTTTAGAAAAAAATCAAGATTATGATCTAATACTTCTCGATGTAAATATGCCGGGAATGGATGGGATAGAGTTTATAGATCATCTTGCAAAACTAATGCCGATAAAGAGCACACCGATAGTGATGTTTACGTCTGTAGACATTCGGGATAAACTAGACAACCTAAAACTATTAGGAATAAGAGGATATATTATGAAACCAATCAAAAAAAAGGAACTCATAGAAAAAATACATGAGATAACTGGTAGTGAAGCAGAAGATGAGACAAAGGATATAGAAAAAATACAGCAGAGATCGAAAACAGAAAAAAACATCTTGATTGTAGAAGACAATGAAATGAATAAAAAAACATTGGAAATAATGCTTGAACAAAAAAAATATCCTACAATGACCGCTTCAAATGGCAAAGAAGGATTAGAAATGTATAAAAATAATAAAGATAATATAGGACTTATATTTATGGATATCCAAATGCCTGTAATGAATGGATATGATAGTACGATTGAGATTCGAAAAGAAAATAAAGAGATACCAATAATCGCAATTACTGCA